>JAGQIT010001470.1 GCA_020431135.1 Myxococcales bacterium
GGGCGGCGATCGAGGCCCGCCTCGGCGCCACCGTCGAGGTCCGCCGCGTGCTCGTCCGCGACCTCCACCGCGCGCGCGACGTCGACGTCCCGCCGGAGCTGCTGACCACCGACGCCGGGGCGATCCTCCGCGACCCGGAGATCGACGTGATCGTCGAGCTGATCGGCGGCATCGAGCCGGCGCGCGCCTACATTCTCGACGCCCTCGCCGCCGGCAAGCACGTCGTGACCGCCAACAAGGCGGTCCTCGCCGAGCGCGGCGCGGAGATCTTCGCGGCCGCCGACGCCGGCGGTCTCGGGGTCTTCTTCGAGGGCTCGGTCGCCGGCGGGATCCCGCTCCTGCGATCGCTGCGCGAGGGGCTCGCCTCCGACCGCATCGACGGCCTCGCCGGCATCGTCAACGGCACCGCGAACTTCATCCTCGACGCCATGACCCGGCGCGGCCTCGCCTACGCCGACGCCCTGCGCATGGCCCAAGAGGCGGGCTACGCCGAGGCCGACCCGACCCTCGACGTCAGCGGCGGCGACGCGGCGCACAAGCTCGCGCTCCTCGCCCTCGTCGCCTTCGGCCGCCGCGTCGACCCGGCGGCGATCCCGACCGAGGGGATCGAGGAGATCACCGCCCTCGACATCCGCGCCGCCGACGACCTCGGCTACGTGATCAAGAGCCTCGCGCTCGGCGATCGCGGGCCGAGCGACGACGGCGGCGACCCGTGCCTGCGCGTCCACCCGGTGCTCGTCCCCAAGGGCCACGTCCTCGCCGGCGTCCACGGCCCCTACAACGCCTGCTTGGTCCGCTCGCAGGGGCTCGGGCGCAGCCTCTACTACGGCCGCGGCGCCGGCATGATGCCCACCGGCGTGGCTGTCCTTTCGGACATTATCGAGGTCGCGCGCCTGATCCTCGCGACCCCGGCGGGCGGCGCCCTGCCGCCGGCGGCCCGCGTCCAGGCGCGCCCGGCCGCGGCCGCCTCGGTCGCCGACCTCCGCCACGAGAACTACCTCTGCGTCCTCGCGCCGAACCGCCCCGGCGTGCTCGGGCGGGTCGCCGCCTGCCTCGGCGCCCACGACGTCAGCATCAAGTACATGCACCAGGACGAGCCACCGGGCGCCGACCTCGTGCCGCTGATCATGCTGACGGAGCCGGCGCGCGAGGCCGACATCGACGCGGCGCTCGCCGAGCTGCGGGCGTCGCCCGAGCTGCCGCGGCCGCCGCGGCGCCTGCGGGTGCTCGCCGTCGAGGCGGCTGACGACGCGTGAGCGGCGGGAAGGACGGCACGGGCATGGGCACGGACAAGGACTCGAAGAAGCGGTCGCGCCACCTCCACGTCCCCGAGGTGCTCCCCTTCGTCGCCAAGGTGCGGGTGCTCTACGCCGACACCGACGCGATGGGCGTCCTCTACCACGGCACCTACATCCGCTACCTCGAGCACGCGCGCATCGAGTACCTGCGCGAGCGCGGCACGGTCTACGCCGACGTCGAGCGCGACGGGTATGCGGTGCCGGTGACGGAGCTCGACGTCCGCTACACGGCGCCGGCGCGCTTCGACGACGTCCTGACCCTGCGGGCGATGCTCATCGAGCAGACCCGCGCGCGCCTGCGCTTCGCCTACCGCGTCAGCGTCGAGCCGGGCGACCGCGTCGGCCTCGATCGCCGCCTGAACGTCCTCGTCGCGACCACCGGCCACTGCTGCCTCAACCCGCGCACGGGCCGGCCGGTGGCCTTCCCGCGCCACCTCTACGACCTCCTCGTCGCGGCCCGCGAGCGCGACGAGCGGGCGCTCGCCGCCGCC
>JAGQIT010001471.1 GCA_020431135.1 Myxococcales bacterium
CGCGGTGACGACGATCGCCTCGCCGTCGTCGCCGGGGCACAGGTGGTCGACCTGCTCGCCGAGGCTCACCTTCCAGCGCGGCTGGCCGTCGGCGAGGGCGAAGGCGTGGAGCTGACCGCGGCTGTCGCCGGCGACGACGGCGTCGCCGATCACACGGCTCTTGGCGCTGTGCTCCGTGCTGGTGGTCCCGAACGACGCGGTCCGCCACAGCTCGTCGCCGCTCTTGCCGTCGTAGGCGGCGAAGTGGACGACCTGCTCGCTCCTCTCGAAGGTGTTGACGCGGCCGACGACGTCGAGGTCGCCGTCGCCGTTGACGTCGATGAGCTCGAGGGGCGCGTTGGCGTTCCACTGGAGGATCCCGCCGAGGCCCGGCGGTTGACCGGTGGCGACGCCGTAGAGCGACGCGCCGATCCCGAAGACCACGCCGGCGAAGGGGAGGACGTAGAAGACGTAGGCCCAGCGCGGCGTCTTGTACTGGGCGACGGGCATCCCCTGGCGCGGGCCTGGCTCGCCGCGGCGCGGCGCGTCCGGCCGCTCGAGCGCCGCGGTGACTCCGCAGTAGGCGCAGGTGACCTCGGCAGCGTTCGCCGCGGGCGGGTCGAGCTGGGCGCCGCAGCTCGGGCAGCGGAGTTGCTTGAGCATCCACAGGAGTATAGGAGGGCGCGGCGCGGGGCGTCATCGGCGGCGGCGACGGCTCGCGGGCTCGCGCCCGCCTCGGTTATTGCATTGCATTGCACTGCACAATAAAGCTGTCCCTTGAAACATGTGTGCGCTGTGTCGCTGTGGGGCGGACACCCCGGCGTCGGCCGCTCCCGCGGCGCGGCGCCCCCATTCATCGCGGTTGTGACCTCAAATGCGCGTGTCCGCTGATGTGCCCTGCGCGAAGTTTGCGGCTTCGCCCGGCGCTGAACGATGTAGATTCCCGCCTTGGTGCAGGGATCGCGACGACTCGGCGCGTGCGTCCGGATGCTGCGGGGGCGGAGTGCCTGACGCGCTCGACCTCCTCCTCGCGCTCGAGGGGGCCGAGCTCGGCGTCTGGCGTTGGGAGCCGCGCACCGGCGAGACCTCGGGGTCCGCGCGCCTCCACGAGCTGATCGGCGTGCCGACGGCGATCGGCGAGGTCGGCGACGCGCCCTTCGAGCCGCTCCTGGACGCCGAGGAGCGGCTCGGCCTGCGCCGCGGCCTCGAGGAGCACTGGCGGACGCGCAAGCCCTACGTCGGCGTGCTCTGGGCGACCGTCATCGGCGCGCCGCGGGTGCTCCGGGTCCGCGGCCACAGCGTCTGGGGGCGCAACGGCGAGGTCCTGCGGATGGCCGGGACCCTCGAGGACATCACCGCCGAGTGCATGGAGTTCGAGGAGCTCCGTCGCCGGGCCGAGGTCTTCGAGCGCGCGAAGTGGGGGATGATCGTCGGCAGCGCCGACTTCAGCCGCATCGAGATCGTCAACCAGGCCTTCGCCGACGAGCGCGGCTACAGCGTCGAGGAACTCCTGGCGATGCCGCCGCGCGAGATCTTCGCCCCGGAGGAGCGCGAGGCCGTGGCGAGGGAGGTCGCCGCAGCCCACGAGCGCGGGCGCCACAGCTTCGAGTCCGTCCACATGCGGAAGGACGGCACGCGCTTCCCGGTGGAGATCGACGTGACCGCGGTCCGCGACGAGGCCGGCGCGCTCCTCCATCGCCTGGTCCACGTCCAGGACATCAGCGAGCGCAAGGAGTGGGACGAGCGCCTGCGCCGGAGCGAGAAGATGTTCCGCGGGGTCTTCGACGCCTCGCCGATCGCGATCTTCCTCTACGACCCCGAGGGGCGGCTGACCCAGGCGAACCCCGCGGGGCTGGCGATCTTCGGCGTCCGCGACCTCGCGGAGATCCGCGGCTTCAACCTCTTCGAGGGCAGCGACGTCGTCACGCCGGCGCTCCGCGCCCGCCTCGAGCGCGGCGAGTCGGTCCGCCTGCGCTCGACGATCGACTTCGACGACATGCGCCAGCGCGGTCTCTACGATCCGTCGCGCTCCGGCGTCGCCGAGATCGACTGGGTGATCACGCCCCTCGGCGCCGACGGGATCCTCGTCCAGATCCAGGACATCACCGACCGCCGGCGCGCCGAGGAGGACGCCCGCGAGCTCGAGCAGCGCCTCTTCCAGGCCAAGAAGATGGAGGCGATCGGCCGCCT
>JAGQIT010001472.1 GCA_020431135.1 Myxococcales bacterium
CACGACTACGGGCCGACCCCGGAGAGCACGATGGGCGAGCAGCGGCGGACCAACCACTACATGCGGATCCGCTCGCTCGACGACTGGCTCCGGCTGATGCGGCACTAGCCGGGCGCGGACGCGCGGACGCGCGGGCGCGGACGAGGTGTCCGCGCGCCGCGCGTCGGGTGGGCCGCGCTAGCCCTGACACACGCCGTTGACGCAGAGCTGTCCCGGAGGACAGTCGGCATCGTCAGCGCAGAGCAGGCAGTTGGGGTCGTTCGGGTCGTTGCAGTTCCCGCCCGTCGTGCTGCCGCCGGTCGTGTCGCCGCCGGTCGACGTGCCGCCGCCGCTGCACAGGCCGTTGACGCACAGCTCCCCCGGAGGGCAGTCCGAGTCGGCGGCGCATTGCTGGCAGTTCGGGTCGTTCGGATCGTTGCAGTTCCCGCCCGTCGTCGTGTCGCCGCCCGTCGTCGTGTCGCCGCCCGTCGTGCCGCCGCTGCACAGGCCGTTGACGCACAGCTCCCCCGGCGCGCAGTCGGAGTCGTCGGTGCACAGGTCGCAGTTCGGGTCATTCGGGTCGTTGCAGTTGCCCCCGGTCGTCGTGTCGCCGCCCGTCGACGTGCCGCCGTCCTCGACGCAGGCGCCGTTCTCACACAGCATCCCCTGCGGGCAGTCCGAGTCCTCGGTGCACAGGTCGCAGTTCGGGTCGTTCGGATCGTCGCAGTTGCCCCCCGTGGTCGAGTCGCCGCCCGTGGTGTCGTTGTCGCCCGAGCACACGCCGTTGACGCACTGGGCGCTCGGCGGGCAGTCCGAGTCCTCGTTGCAGGGGTTGCAGTTGGGATCGTTCGGATCGTCGCAGCCGCCGCTCGAGGTCTGCTGCGGGTCGGTGGTCGCCCCGCTCGTCGACGTCGCCGAGTCGGTGGCGTCGCCGACGTTGCCGAGCTTGTCGCAGGCGGCGAGGCCCAGGGAGAGGGCGAGCGCGGGGAGGAAGGGGAGCAGGCGAGAGAAGGGAGGCGTTCGGGTCATGCGTGAGTCCTCGTAGGTGACGTGAGTGGTTGCCCGCGGCGGCGAGGATCCGTCCGAGATTTTTTCTCCGGCGTGGCCTCGCCCTCCCCCGTCGACGCGCGCGGCTCCTCAGCGCTCGCGTCGAGGGGACGCCTAGGCGCCGCGACGCGACGGCGCTCCAGCACGTCAGCCGCGGCCCTCGCGGCCCCGTGGCGAGACGCGGCGATTCGGACGTGCTCGAGCGCGCGGCGACGCTAGTCGGCCGCGACCTCATCACAGACGCGGCGGACCCGGGCCAGGAGCGGCGACGCGGGCCAGCGCTCGGCGAAGGTCTTGGCCCGCGCCTGCGCCTCGCCGTCGCTGCCGCGCAGGCACAGCGCCGTCACCCGCGAGGCCTCGCGCTCCGGCTCGAGCTGTCCGCGGGGGAAGTCCCGGGCGTGGCGCTCGATCGCCGCGAGGGCCTCCGCGTGCCGACCCGCCCGCAGGTGGGCCTCGGCCTCGCGGATCAGGCGGAGCTCGCGGGCGAGATCGAGGGCCGGCGCGGCCTCCTGCGCCTCGGGCTCGGGCTCCACGTCGGGCTCGGGAGCGGCGCGTCTGGCCGCTGCGCGAGCGCGTCGAGGCGCCTCGGCCTCCGTATTCGGCGTCCCCTCCCTCCTCTCCGTCGTCTCCGTCCTCTCCGTCCCCACGGACTCGTCCGCCTTCGCCGCGTCGACCGCTCCCTCCGCCGTGACCTCGTCGTCAGCGAGGTCGTCGTTCCCCGCGTCCTCGGCCTCGCGTGCGGCGCCCGAAGGCGCCGACCCTCGCGGCGTCCGGACGTCGACGCGACGCTCCTCCGCCCCGGCGTCGCTGCGCTGGAAGGGGGTCTGCGCCAGGTCTCGCCCGCCGTCGCGGCGCTCGCCGAGGAGCGACGTGACCCCGAAGGCGAGGATCAGCGCCGCCGCGAGGGCGCAGCCGACCGCGAGCAGGTGGCGACCGCGGCCGCAACCGACGAGCGCCACGAGGGCGCCGCGATCCGCCGCCGCCGGCGGCGTCGACCAGCTCGGGATCGCCGTGCGCAGCGCGTCGCGGACGCGCGCCTCGCTCTCGGCGGAGGGCTCGATCGCCCGGCGGTACGAGGCCAGCAGGTCGTCGATATCGTCGCGCGGTTCATCCATGGGACCCTCGTTCACGGGCTTGGTGGCGCGCGATCGCGGCGCGGAAGCGGGTCCGGGCGCGGGCGAGCCGTGAGTAGACGGTGTTGACCTTGATCCCGAGGAGCTCGGCGATCTCCGGCGCCGACAGCCCCTCGATCTCGTGGAGCACGAAGACCTCGCGACGGCGCGGGTCGAGCTTGGCGAGGCCGTGCTCGACGACCTCGGCGATCTCGACCCGCGCGATCCAAGCCTCGGGATCGGCGGCCAGATCGGCGGCAGGACCGGCGACCTCGGCGTCGACGGCCGCGAGGCGCTGGGGATCCCGGCGCCGCGCCCAGCGATGGTGGTGGCGCGCGGTGTTGCGGGCGATGCCGTAGAGCCACGAGCGCGCCGAGCCGCGCGTCGGATCGAAGTCCGCGAGGCGGCGATGGGCCGTGATGAAGACCTCCTGCGCCGCGTCCTCGACGCTCGCCCCCGGGACCCCGAGGTAGCGCAGCGTCCGCCAGACGAAGGCGAACTCCTGGCGATAGAGGGTCGCCAGGCAGGGCGCGCGCACCTCCTCGCCGGCGCGGGCGGTGCAGCTCGGGCTGCCGGCGAGGTCGTGCGCGCTCATCGAGACGGGGGCTCCCTGGGGGATTGCCCGCGGGCCGCCGGATCCGTCCCGCTTTTCTTCGGCCGCCTGCGGAGCGGCGCCGGCGGGGCGCGCAGCTCGATCCCGAGGGAGAACGCGTAGCTCACGGCCGGCGCGCGGAAGGCGTCTCCGTAGTTGAGAACGGCGAAGCGAGGCCGCGACAGGGCGACGCCGACGTCCCCGCGGGCGACGACCGCGAGGCGCGGGGTCACGGGGATCGCCAGGCCCGGCGTCAGGAGGGCCGCCGCCCACAGGCCCGTGTAGCTCGCCGAGACCGGCAGACCGCGCCCGACCCCGCGCATCGCCCCGAGCTCGACGCCGACGCAGCCGAAGAGCTCGACGCCGACGCGCGCCCCGACCTCGCCGACGCCGCATCCACGCGCGCCGCCGACGACGAGATCGTAGCGGACCGCGGCGTCGGTCTCCTCGAGGCCTGCGAGCGCGCGCGTCCGCGGGAGGTGATAGCGAGCGAAGAGCGCGGCGCGCAGGTGTTTGCGGAGAAGCGCGACGTTGAGGCCCGTACCCGCGCCGAAGCCCGGGAGGCCGGCGCCGCCGAGGGCGAGCTCCGCACCGACGCCGACGCGCAGCGCAGGCTGCTTGAGTCCCTCGGGCTGCGAAATCTCCTTGGGTGACGGCTCCGTGGGCGGCTGGGGATCCGCCGGCGGCGACGGCCCCTCCGGGGTCGCTTCCTCGGAAGTCGGCGGCTGCGCCGGCTCCTGCTCGAACTGCGCCGACACCTCGTCGACGGGCGCCGGCGCCTCCGCGGGTTCTCCGGCGGTCGGATCGATCACCATCGCGATCAGCAGCGTCGCCGCGTCGGCGAGCTCCTCGCAGCTCGACGCCTCGACCCGCCGCGTGCTGACGTCCCCGTGCGCGGTGATCTCGAGCTCGAGGATGTAGCGGCCAGGCGCCGCCTCCTGCACACGCGCCCGCGCCCGGA
>JAGQIT010000174.1:0-13140 GCA_020431135.1 Myxococcales bacterium
TCTTGCCGGTGCCGGTCTGGGCGCAGCCGAGGAGGTCGCGCCCGGCGAGCGCCGGCGGGATCGCGGCGGCCTGGATCGGCGTCGGGGCGACGTAGCCGGCGGCGCGCACCGCCTGCAGGAGGGGCTCGGCGAGGCCGAGTTGATCGAAGGACATGTCTTGTTGTTCTCGCTGACGATGCGCCTGCTCAGGCCGGGCGTTGCCCTCTCCGACGCGGCGAGCCCGATGCTCGGCGTCGACGGCCGCGAGCGGCGCTACGCCGTCTGCCTAGCTTGGGGGCAGGCCGGCGTCAACTCGCGGGCCCCGCAGATGCGAACGCGGACGACGTTTTTCGCTGAATTCCTCGCATATCGCACAGCGCCCCCCGCGCACAAGGCGCGTCAGGCCGCCGACCGAGCGCCGACGCCCCCGAGCCCGCGGCTCGCACCGGCGTCCGCATCGGACGCTGGCGCCGGTCCCCGTCACTCCGCTCCAGATGACGGCGAGCGGCCGCTCGAAGCCCGCGTGTTCTCACACGATCGGGCCTGGCGAAACGAGAAGACGCGATGAGCACAGGTCAGTCCGCGCAGCAGCGAAAGCCGGTGCTGTAGTCCCAGTGCTGGACGTTGTGCGCGGTCGTCACGTAGAGGCAGCCGGGGCCGTTGATCTTGGTGTCGACGTAGAAGCCGCCGCGGAAGGTCCCCGCGGGGTCGGCCGTCCACTCGTGGAGGTTGCCCATCATGTCGAAGACGCCGTCGTCGCTGACGCACTCCGGGTTGGCGCCGCTCCGATCGAGGCCGCCCGGGAGCTGATCCAAGCAGGGGTGCCCGAGCTCAGACCAGATCCAGTCGTCGGAGGTCTCGAAGAACTGGATCGCGGGGTGGCAGGTCCGCGCGTCGTTGCAGGCGCCCGGGACGAGCGCGTCGCCGTAGGGGTAGACGTTCTCCGCCGCGCCGCGACAGGCCCGCAGCCACTCCGCGTCGGTGCACAGGCGCTTGCCTGCGGCGACGCAGGCGGCGCTCGCCTCGACCTGTGAGATGTAGCCCTGCGGGACGAGCCCTGGGGCGCTGACCGCCCGCACGTCGGCCCCCGCGGGGCTCGCATAGGGCGACCACGGGCCGAGGGTGTCGCCGGGGAGCACCTCGACGAGCGCGGCCTCCCAGCGATCGACGCAGAAGGTGTCGACGCGGGCCATCCCGGGCGGGCAGCCGTCGAGCCCCGGCGGCGGCGACGGGACCCCGTTGGGTGTCGGCAGCGACGCGTCGGTGCACCACGGGATCGGGTTGGTGCTGCAATCCTCGGGATCGCCGCCCGTCGTCCCGGCGTCGGTGGTCGAGCTGTCGCTCGTGGTGTCGGCCGTCGTGCCGCTCGTCGCCCCGGTCGTTCCGGTCGCCCCGGTCGTCCCCGTTGTCAGCTCACCTGCGCTGCTCGACGTCGCGGTCGCGCTGTCGCCGGTCTCACCTGTCCCCGAGGTCGATCCCGAAGCGCTCGTCGATCCGACGGAGGTCGACGCCGCGGTCTCAAGCCCGGAGCTGCTCGACGCGCCCGTGCCTCCAGGCGCGTCCGCGCAGGCGCTGAGAGTGAGGGCGACGAGGGCGATCCACGGGAGCGGGGACAGGGTCGGGCGCATGGACGCTCGATACCACCCATTCACGAGGCAGCGGTACCACGAACGTCAAACTATGCACAGTACAGCCGACTGCGCATTCAGGATCACATGAATCGCCCGAGGTCAGGGGCAGCACGATCCCCCTCCGTCACCGCACTTCGGCGCGCGCTCGCGGTAGTCGATCAGGCGCCCGGCGCGGTCGAGCTCGACGTCGCAGCAGCGGACGAGCGCCCGCCGGAGCAGCGCCCGTCCGCGCTGGACCCGTGACTTGAGCCCCGAGTGCGAGATGCCGAGGCGCTCGGCCGCCTCGCGCTGCGTCAGCCCCTCGAGCTCGACGAGCGTCAGCGCCTCGCGGTAGGGCTCCGGCAGCGTCTGAATCGTCGCCGCTAGCCACAGGCCGAGCTGGCGGTTCTGGGTCACCGCGCCCTCGGCCTCGAGATCCGCCCCCTCGTCGACGGCGCGCCCGAGGTGGAGCTCCGCGTCCGCGTGATTTCGGCGATCGGGGCGGCCGTCGCCGCGGCGGTAGTGATCGGCGAGGACGTTGCGGGCGATCTGGAAGACCCAGCCGGCGACCCGCTCGCTGTCGCGGAGCTCCCCAGCGCTGCGATGGACCCGCAAGAAGACCTCCTGGACGAGGTCGTCGGCCGTCGCGTCGTCGCCGGTGCGCGCGCGCATGAAGCCCGTGAGGGCGCCGGCGAAGTCGCGGAAGAGCGCCTCTGCGCACACTGTCTGCTCGACTGGCGCGTCGGTCGCGGGGTCTGTCATCAGCGCTCCATCGCGGCGTTCCCTCAACGCCCCGCTCACGAGCAGCAGCTCGGGGCGCAGCACGGCGGCTCCTTGGCGGCGGCCTCCTCGGGGCGCCTCGCGTTCTCGTCGGCCGAAGCGTCGTCGCAGCAGCGCGGCGCGCAGCAGTCCGACTCGGCGTCGGCGCCCGTCGCCTGCGCAGGGATCCGCTCGTAGTGCTCCGCGTCGGCGTTCGTGACCACGAAGATCTCCCAGCGGTGACCGTCGGGATCGCTGGCCCACACCTTGTCCTGGACGGCGTAGCAGCAGCTCACCTGCTCCTCCGTCCAGGTCGAGAAGCCGGCGGCCTCGATCCGCACCTTCGCCTCGAGCACGGCCGCGGTCGACTTGACCTGGACGCCGAAGTGCCGCGGACCCTGCTCGATCGCCGGCCAGTCGCCAGCGTTGAGGGTGAAGTTCACCGGCGGATCGAGCACCTCGAACTTCGCGTAGCCCGGGCGCACCTTGGTCGGCTCCTGGGCGAAGAGCGTGCGATAGAAGGGCAGCGAGCGCTCGACGTCCTTGACCGCGATCGCGACGTGCAAGCGCGTCGGCGTCGGGAACTGGACGGCGGACTCGAGGTCGCGGGCGGCGGCAGATGCGGTGGACTGTGTGGCGTTCGTCATGGTCTCGTGGCTCCTGTGTTCGGGCTCTGTTCCCAAGGACGCGGGCACTCCCCAGGCGGACGCAGCTTTCTCAGCTCTTTTTTCGCGCCTCGTCTGACGCGAGGATAGCGCGACGCCACCTGGCCCTGACCGCGTGTCCGCGCCGGCGGGCGAGGACCCGCGGATCTGCCCAGCCCGGCGACCGCACGGACAGCAGAGCCTCTGCATCCGCGCCCTTCCCCACCCGATCCTCGCGCCGCTCGCCCGCTCGGCGCACGCGCGGTCGCTCCGCGTGAACGCGCGATCGAGCCGTTAGGTCCAGCGGTAGATCGCCGTGCGCTTGCCCCTGGGCGCGGTGACGAGGCCACCGGCGTGGACCTCGGCGCCCCCCTCCGGGGCGAGCGCCCCGAGATCGAGCGCGGCCTCGATCTCGAGGCTCTCGGGGTCGAGGCGCAGCAGCACCTCCGCCGGCCACTCTTCGGGCGCGTCCACGTACTCGTTGCGCTCCATATGCACATACAAGGCGCGCTCGTCGGCGAGGATGTCCGCGACCAGGTAGGACCCCTGGACCGCCGCGTCGTCGATCGGCCCCCACGGGCGGATGAAGCGGTGGGTCGGGGTCGCGGTGGCGATGTCGATGCGGCGCAGCTGGCTGAGGTCATCACAGGCGATCAGCGCGAGCCCGTCCGCGGTGACGCGGACGTGGTGGACGACCTCGTCCGAGGCGTTCTCCACCTGCTGCTCGAGGGCGTCGCTCTCCACCTGCGCGGGCCCTTCGGCGGTGAAGCGCGTGAAGAAGAGGAAGGAGTCGCCGCCGTTGGCGTAGAGCGCGAAGCTGCCGGGGAGCGCCGCGGAGGTCAGGACGGTCGGATCGTCGCCGTAGTCCTCGACGCGATCCGAGGCGCCGTAGCGCCGCCAGACCGCCGAACGCGGGGTGATCGTTCCGCGCCGCGAGAGATCGCGGGCGCCGAGGAGATCGACGCGCGGCAGGCCGTCTTCGCCGTAGCCGGCGACCCACAGGTTCTCGCCCTCGAGCGCCCACCCAGACCACGCGGGGCGCTGCGGCCGGCGGCGGTCCGGCGGCGCCGCGGGCAGGGTCGCCTTGGCGAGCGTCTTGCCGGTGAGACCCTGGAGAACGAAGCCCGTCGCGGTGCGGACGATGACCGCGTCGACCTCGGGGAGCAGGGCGAAGGCCCCGACCTTCTGGCGCAGGAGGCGGTGCTCCTGCGTGGCGCCCGTCCGCGGATCGAACTCGGTGTAGCGGCCGATGGCGGGGGAGAGCCAGAGGCCGCCGGGGCGCGGCGCGAGGATCGGCCGCCCGGGCAGCACGGCGAGCTCCTCGAGTTGTCCGGGCGCGACGGCGTCGAGCTTCATCCGCAGATCCTACCGCGGCGCGCTCGAAAGTGCGCCGCCGCTCGTCGGGTCGCAGGCCTCGAGAACATGTGAGGTGACGAGGTCATCCCCGCGGGGCGCGCTAGAGGTCGGCGCTGTCGAGCGAGACGACGCGCAGCGGCGCGACGCTGTCATCGGCGTGGACGCCTCAAATCCCGGCCGACCATGACGACCACGCGAGCGCCCGCCCGTGCGGCGCCGACTTCCACAGTGCCACTCGCCCTGCGGTGTCGGGTGTCTTCGACCGGCTCCCCATGACGCTCCTCCTGGCTCCCCGAACGAGGGCGCCTCGCGTTCGCGCAGGCGGCCCGTCATGCCTCCGCCACGAGGCGTCGACGCGCCGCGGGAAACCGGGCGCGCGCTCTCGGGCGCCGACGCTTGTTATGCTGCGGCCGATGGCGACCCCCGAAGTCTTCCGCTGGGAGCACACGATCCCGGTGCCGCGGGAGGAGCTGTGGGAGTTCGTCGCCGACACCGACCGGATCAACCGGATCGCCGGCCTCTTCCCCGTCCGCTACACCTACAAGCCGCGGGCCTCGGGCGGCTCCGACATCCACGCCGAGGCGACCTCCAGCGGCATCACCCTCCAGTGGATCGAGCGCCCCTGCGAGTGGGTCGAGCCCGAGTACTTCCGCTTCACCCGCGACTACAGCCGCGGCCCCTTCACCCAGCTCGTGTCCGAGGTCGTCCTCCGCGACGGCGCGGCCCCGGGGACCACCGCCCTCACCCACACGCTCACGGTCACGCCGCGGCACCTCCTCGGCCGCCTCGTCGCCAAATTCGCGATCGGCGTGCAGACGCGCGCCGGCTTCGACAAGGCCTACGCCCAGGCGCCGAAGTGGGCGGCGGAGCGCGAGTTCCCGCGGGTGTCGGGCGAGCGCGGCCGCGGCGTCGCCGAGCGCGAGCTCGACCGTCTGCTCCTGCCGCTCGGCGACCGCATGCGCCTGCCGGCGATCGCCGCCAAGCTCCGCACCTTCCTCCTGCGCGCGCCCGAGGAGGACCTCGCCTCGCTCGCCCCCTACGCCCTCGCCGCTCGCTGGGACGTCGACCGCCGGCAGACCCTCCGCCTCTTCCTCCACGCGACCTCGGCCGGGCTCTTCGACATCGAGTACGACCTGATCTGCCCGTCGTGCCGGCGCGCCAAGGCGAGCACGTCGCGCCTCGCCGAGCTCTCCCAGAGCAGCCACTGCCCGAGCTGCAACATCCGCTATGGCGTCGACTTCGACCGCGCCGTCGAGGTCCGCTTCTCGCCGCGCCCGCTCGGGATCGCCGGCGAGGCCAACGAGTTCTGCCACGCCGGTCCGCGCAACACCCCGCACCGCGTCGCCGGCTGGAACCTCGCGCCCGGCGAGGAGCGCGAGGTCCGGGCCCGGCTCGGCCCCGGCCGCCACCAGCTCATCGCCCCGCAGGCGGCCGTCGGCGTCTACTTCGAGGCCGTCGACGACGCAGACGCCCCGTCCGAGGCCGCGCTCGTCGTCAGCCGCGAGGCGATCACCGGCGCGCCGCCGCGGCTCCGCGTCGGTGAGGTAGCCCTCGAGGTCGAGAACGCCACTGACCTCGCGGCCGAGCTGATGATCTCGCGGACCGCCTGGGCCGACGACGCCGTCACCGTCGCCGAGCTCGCCACCGTCCAGGACTTCCGCGACCTCTTCGGCGCCGAGCTCCTCGCGCCCGGGGCCGAGTTCTCGATCGAGAACCAGGTCTTCCTCTTCACCGACATCGTCGGCTCGACCGCCCTCTACGAGGCGATCGGCGACGCCAACGCCTTCGGCCTGGTGCGCCGCCACTTCGACGTCACCCGCGAGATCTACACGCGCCACGACGGCGCCCTCGTCAAGACGATCGGCGACGCGATCATGTGCGTCTTCCGGCGGCCGGCCGACGCCCTCCTCGCGGCGCTCGAGATGCACGAGGCGATGCCCGACATCGTCGACGAGCGCAGCGGGACGTCGATCGAGCTGCGGATCGGCCTCCACCGCGGCCCCTGCATCGCCATGAGCGCCAACGACCGCATCGACTACTTCGGGACCACGGTCAACACGGCGGCGCGCGTCCAGGGCAAGGCCGGCGCTCGCGAGACCGCCGTCAGCCCGACGATCCTCACCGACGCCGACGCGCGGGCGCTCGTCGCCGACCGCCGCCTCCGGGCGCGGACCGAGCGGCTCACGCTCAAGGGCCTCCAGGGTGATCATGCGATCACGATCCTGACGATCCCCGCGGCCGCCGACGCCGACGCGGCGGCGAGCTAAGCTCGGGCCTCAGGCGCCGAACGCCGCGCCGCGCCATGCGACTCTACGGACAGATCTGACCGCCGCCGCACGCGTCGCCGGTGGAGATCGTATTCGAGAAGACCGCGCCCGCCGCTCAGCGGCAGGCGTCCTGGCAGGACTTCAGGTCCTCGAAGGGCACGACGCCCTCGCAGCCGCCCCACGAGAACTCCTCGCACATCGACGACTCCGGGTTGAACCAGTAGCGGGGGAAGGCGCCGTCGCAGGGGCCGATGTCGTACATCAGCGAGCAGGCGTCGCCGCCGTCGGTCGTCGTCCCGCCGGTCGTCCCGGTGGTCGAGCCGTCGGTCGTCATCGGCACGCACGCGTTGTCGACGCACATCTCCGTGACGTCGCAGCAGTCGTCACCGCACTCCGTCTGGTCGGGGTTGCAGACGTCGCCGGTCGTGCCGGTCGTCCCCGTCGTGCCCGTCGAGCCCGTGCTCTGATCGCTGACGCACATGCCGTCGACGCAGCTCTCGCCCGGGTTGCAGCAGTCGGCGCCGCAGGGGTCCTGATCGGGGATGCACTGCCCCGTCCCGCCGCCGCTCGTCTCGCCGGTGCTCGTCGCCGCGGTGCTCGAGCTGCCGCCCGTGCTCGAGGTCGGCGCAGTCGTCGTTGAGTCGCTCTCCGAGGCGTTGTCGTCCCCCGAGCACGCGAGGCCGAGGGTGACGAGGGCAGAGACAGCGACGATAAGGCAATGATTAAGGGTTCGCATGGGCGCCAGCGTACTGCGCCGCGGCGCGTCACCCAAGCCAATTGCAGGGCCGGCGGCCCCTTGATCGCCGCGAACTCGTCGGCTCCGATGGCCCGCGAGAACGCCTGCGCGATGTCACACGGGACGCTCGCCGCGGGCCGCGTCGCGCGCTCTCGCTGCGCTCGCCAGACCCCCGCAGCTCGCTACGGGCCGCTGGCGCTATCCGGTCGTCCCCGTCCCCGTCGTCCCCGTCGTCCCCGTCGTCCCCGTCGTCCCGCCGTCCGTGGTCGAGCCCGAGGTCGTCCCCGTCGTCCCCGAGTCAGACGTCGACGTCGAATCGGAGGTCGAGGCGCTCGTCCCGGTCGAGCTCGTGGTGGTCCCGTCCGTCGCCGTCCCGTCCGTCGTCGTCCCGACGGTCGTCGTCCCGTCCGTCGTCGTCCCATCCGTCGTCGTCCCGCCGGTCGACGCCGTGTCGGTCCCGCTCCCGCCGCTCGTCGGGCTCATCGTCGTCGGCGAGAGCCCCTCGGTGTCGCAGGTCCCCGAGACGCACGAGAGGCCCGGCTCACAGTCGCCGACGGCGCTGCACATGCACCCGAGGCCGCCGATGACGCAGCCGAAGTCGCCGCCGACCTCGCCGGAGAGCGAGTCATCGGAGGTCTGCGAGATGCCGCTGGAGCACGCGCTGAGCGCGATCCCGAGCGCGGCGATCCCGACGAATTGTGCGATTGTGCGGACGGCGGACGCGACGAGCCGACTACTCATCCTCGACGGCCCCGTTGATGATCCATGTGAGCACATCATCGATCTCCGCCTGCGTCAGCGTCCCCTCACCCGTGATCGGATTGTACGGCATCGGCTGGCCGACGATCGAGTCGTCCCCGATCAGCTTGAGGTAGAGATAGCTGGCCGTCTCATCCCCGGGCTCGATCAGCGCGAGCTCGGGCACATGCGCGGACTTCTCCAGGAGGCGCTCGTAGACGTCGCCTTCGAGCAGGTTGAGCCCGTCCGCGGGCTCCGTCCCCGAGTGGCAGCCGCCGCAGTTGAACTCGAGGATCTTGCGGACTCGCCCCTCCCAGGTGACGCCGGCGCCGAGGAGGTTGAGCCCCTCCGGGTCGTCGCTGTAGCTGCAATTCCGGTAGTCGATCGGGAGGGTGAGGCCGGTCGTCGAGGCCTCCTCGGAGTAGCCCTCGACGAGGCAGAAGAGCGCCAGCATCTCGGGGATGCTAAAGGGCTTGTTTGCGAGCGGCATCCGCGACCCGGGGACCTCCTCCCCGTGCATCTCGCCGCGGAGGCGCGCGATCAGGTAGCTCGACTCCGGGTCCCCGGGCTCGAGCAGGGTCGCCGGTCGCTCGTAGACGGTCGCGCCGAAGATCCCGTTGTGGTTCGCGTCGCCCTCGACGATGCCGATCGCGAGCAGATCCTGGACCTTCTCGACCCGGTAGTCGGGGACCTCGCCGACGAGGTGCGTGCCGTCGCCGAGCACCCACCAGCGGGTGGAGAGGGAGGCGTACACGAGCTCCTCGACGACCCCGTCGGTGATGAACTTGCGGCTGAAGTCGGCGGTCGCGTAGCCTTCGGGCCTGTCGTTCTGCGCCGGCGTGGCGAGGTGGATGTGGAGCCCTGGAGCGTCGTCCGCCGGCGTCGAATCGAAGCCGTTGCTCTCGCCGGGGAGATACTCGATATAGCCGATCTCGAGCTCGCCCTCGCCGAAGCCGCCGCCGCCGAGCACGATCCGATCGCCGGTTCGCTCGCAGCCGTCGTAGACCGACTGGAACTCGCCGAACTGCAAGTTGCACGGCGCGCCGAAGGTCGAGATGAACCCCGCGGGCGTGCGCAGATCCGGGTACTCCTTGCTGTTGTGGCAGACGCCGTCGAAGGGGGTGCAGGTCCGCCAGATGACCTTCTGGTGGAAGTCGAGCGCGGTCGGGAAGTTCTCTTGGGCCTCGAGCACGATCTCGTTGTCGCCGTCGTAGGGCTCGACCGCGTCGGGATCGCCGTACTCCGGGCGGTTCGCGTCGTTGCTGATCTCGCCGTCGGGGTAGAGGCCGCCTTGGCGACACGCTCCGAGCGTGCACAAGGCGACGAGTATAGAGATAGGGACGGAGGCGCGCATAAGACCACCTAGACGAAGATGTCCTCGAAGGGATCATCCGCGGGGAAGAACTCGGAGTGATCGCAGCCGAGCATGTCCATGAGAGTGAGCATCGTCGCCCGATACGAGAACACGGGGCCGGTCGCCTCGAGGTCGCCCTTGGCCGTCCCCCCGATCATCCGCCCAGCGGAGGGGATCGGCCCGCCCATGAAGGGCATCGACATCCAGCGGGTCGAGTTGTCGCCGCCGTGGTCGCTCCCTCGCGCCGAATTGAAGCTGCTCCCGCGCGCCGTCCGCGAGAACTCGCTGCCGGCGGCGATGATGGTGTGATCCCAGTAGGAGCCGCCGTCCGGGTGCTGCATCTTCTTCAGCGCGACGTTGAGCCCGCTGAGGATCCGGTTGAACTCCTGGATCCGCATCGGCAAGCCCTCCTCCTCGTCGGAGTGCATGTCGTAGCCCCCTTGATCGAGGTAGACCGCGGGGCACCCGTAGTGGAAGAGCCGGAGGGCCAGGCGGATGTTGCGGGCGGTGCCGTTGTCGCCGAAGATCGCCTCGAGCTCGGCGTTGGAGATCCCGTCGAAGGGCTCCCGCGAGCCGTTTTGCACCTTAAGCTCGTCGCTGGCGAAGATCTCCGAGTACGCCTTCGTCGCCTCGCGCGACTGGAGATAGGCGTCCACCGCGGGGTAGTGGTGGAGGTTCTGCCGATCGCGGTAGCGCTCGTCGTAGCGGCGGGTCATCGTCTGCGCCCAGTCGGGCAGGACGGAGTCCGTGCTGAGGCCGAAGCGATCGAGATCGTCGCCGCTCATCACCGGCGGTCGATAGGCGGCGTACGCCCCCGCGCCGCGGCCCATCCCGGCGTTGCCCATGAGCACCGCCGGCAGCAGGATCTGCCCCTCGGCGGCCGCGGCCGCGACCCGCTCGCGCAGCCCGTAGTTGATCATCGTGAAGATGCCCGTCGTGCCGCCGACGTAGCCGGTCATGAAGCGCTCGAGGCCGGTGTTGTGGTTGCCGTCCGCGCTGCCGGCGAGCGGCTCGTGGTCGACGCAGGGGAGCACGCAGATCTCGTTGGCGATGCTCGGGACCGACTTGAGCCCGAGCTCCTGGAGCTCGTCGGTCCGCCACTCGTCCTCGCCCAGGATCCCGCCGACGCCCCACTCGGTCCCGCTCGCCACACCGGAGGCGAGACCGAAGGGGTTGAACTCGGCGGCGACGTCCCCGTTGAACGCCGTCGGGAAGCGGAAGCCCCCCGAGAGGCGGAAGTAGATCAGGTGCTTGGCCGTGTTGAACCCCGCGGTCGCCCGCGCCTGCCGCGGGATCCAGAGGTGCGGCAGCGCGGTCGCAGCGGCGACGACACCGGCGCCCTGGAGGAACCGCCGCCGCCCGCTGAGGAGCTTCGACCTGCTCTTGAGCTTGTACTTGTGACCCATGGGTACGTCTCCGAGCCTGTCCTAGTAGAACAGCATCTCCGAACTAGAGAGGACCGCGAAGCACACCGGGCGCGCGAAGGACTCGGCGTCGCAGGGCGCGGGTGTGCAGGCGGCGGCGGCGGCCCGCGCCTCGTCGAGCTCCTCCTGGTTGGGCTCGCGCGAGAGGAAGAGGCGCGTCTGCCGGGTCACGATCTGCTCGGCGACCTCGTCGCTAAGCGCCGTGTTCGGCGACATCCCCGTCGGCAGGAGCGCGGCGATGTCGATCTGATCGCTCGTCCCGACGACGCCGGGATCGCAGAGCTCGACCATCATCCCCTCCTGGAGCGCGGTGTTGAGGATGCTGATCGTCGTGAAGCGGCCGCCGATCTCGTTCGCCGGGCAGCCGCCGAGCGTCCGCGCGAGGTTGCGATAGTCGGTCACCAGCTCGCGGTTGTCGTCGATCACCCAGCGGCTCTCCTTGATCAGGGCGAACGCCCAGCCGCCGACGGTGAAGCCCATGTCCTCGTCGTCCTCGAGGTAGTCCTCCGGGTGCGAGATCCTGTGATCACACTGGCCCATCCGCATCCCGGTCGTCCGCTTGAGCGAGTCGAGCCAGGGCTCGACCTCGATCTGCTTGAGCGGCCCGTAGGTCCACGGATAGGCCTCGGGGTTCGACGCCTGGGTCGACTGCAGATACGGGATCGACGTCGCGATCGCGAAGTGCACCGCGCGGATGTCACCGTTGTAGTTGAGGAGGTACTCGACCATCTCGTGGCGGACCTCCGGGACCTCCGTGCCGAGGTCGTAGCCGAAGTACTGCTCCATCGCCTCGTCGACGGCGAACTCCCAGAACGCGGTCTCCTCGCTCAGGAGGCGGCCGGGGAGCTGGAGCTGGGCCCACTCGTCGGCGGTCAGGTGACCGCTCCACATCGTCCCCTCCTGCTCGCCCTGACCCTCGGCCCGCAGGTCAGGCGTCAGGATCAGCTGGTTGTGACCCCACTTGATGCTCGTGCACTGGCCCTCGTTCTCCGGGTCGGGGTCGCCGTTGTCGTCGACGCAGGGGTAGCGGATGAACGCGTCGGGGACGCGGCCGATGTACGGGTGGTCGAAGTAGCCGTTGGTCCAGTGGGCGTAGAGTCGGCCGAGATCGCTGCGCTCGCTCGCGTAGGGAGGGCGGCCCATGAAGAGCTTGAAGGTCGCGTCTGCGCGATCGCCATCGGTGTCGTGGCGGCGCGTCAGGATCGGGTGTGCGGCGGTGACCGCCGCGAAGAGGTCCCAGCCGACCTGACCGCGGTAGGCCTTGCCGACGAGGTTGTCCATGTCGTAGGCGCGCTCGAGGTTGACGGAGCGGTTGTTGTAGAGGAGCTTGTCGGCCCAGCGGCGCTGGTTGACCAGGAGGAACTCGTCGGTCGCCAGCAGCTCCTTGACCGTCTCGCCCCAGGACGCTCGGTTGCACACCGTGTTGACCTCGTCCGGGTTGGGGAAGCGGCCGACCATGTCGACGTAGAGCCGCCGGCAGGCCTCGGGGCGATCGATCGGCGCAGACGCCAGGCCCGCGCCCCACATCGCCGGACAGACGCCGCGGTTGATCGGGTTCTCGAGGCCGAGGGAGTCGCAGTAGGCCTGACAGGCGGTGTCACACTCGACGTACCCCTCGCCGGCCGGCGGCGCGACATCACGCGGCGCCGGAGCAGCGTCCGCGCCGCCGACGAAGTCGCCGTCGGACACCGGCTCGCCGTTGCCGACGAGCGAGCCTGGCCCGCGCGCGGGGTTGGCAGGATCGATCCCCTCGACCGAGCGACAGCCGACGATCGCCAGGGCCGTCCCCGCGATCACGGTCATCAGTGCGTGCGATCGTTGCTTGCTACGCCTGCTCTTCATAAGGTCACCAACGCCGACTGTCACAGCGCTACTACAGCTGCGCGATCCGACAGTAGCCGCTGCGGAGAAACTGCGCCAGGGTCCGAGACCCCCAGGCCCTCCGCATGTCGACCGCGACGGGCGAGCGGATCGCGACGGACGAGCGCACGCGCGCGATGTTGTGACATGACCTCTGACGCAGCTTCGCCGCGGCCAGGCGCGCCGGCGCACGCAGACCTCGGCGGCGGTCGAGCCGCAGAGTTGCGACCCGAAGGGGATATACTCCGGCGGTAATGCGTATCGGCCTGCTCTTCTCTGTCGTCGCCTCCCTGCTCCTTGCGACCTCGACCGCGGAGGCCAACGCGCCGAGCAAGAAGAGCAAGAAGAGCAAGAAGTCCACCCCAGCCGAGCCGGAGAAGGCGGAGGCCTCGGAGCCGGAGCCGGAGCCGGAG
>JAGQIT010000174.1:13194-16020 GCA_020431135.1 Myxococcales bacterium
ACGACGGCGACGCCGCTCCCGCGGCCGCGGCGAACAGCGGCAAGGGGGCGGCCGCGGCGATGAAGGGCCGCATCGGCGTCGCCGGCGTCCGTACGGTCTCTGGCCTCAACGGCATCATGGTCCGGGGCTATCTCCGCGATCGCCTGACGCTCGGCGGGGTCGTCGGCTTCGCGACGTTCTCTCACCGCGAGAACAACGACCAGGGCGAGTTCAAGGACATCAACACCGTCGGTCTCATCGGCGCCGGCCCGCAGGTCTTCTTCTGGCCCTACCAGGGGAGCCGCAAGAACCAGGTGTACGCGGACTTCGGCGTGGGCGGCCGGGCGCTCCTCTACGTCGGCCTCACGGGGATCAACCGCAACCGGCCAGAGAACGCGACGACCCTCGACATCCCGCTGGAGATCGACATCGAGATCCCCTTGGCCGCGCAGCTGTGGATCGGCGAGCGCGTCGCGATCACGCCGGAGTTCGGCTTCGTCGCGCGGATCATCCCGGGCAACCGCGAGGCCGACCAGAACGGCCAGGCCGACTCCAACCCCGGGCGTGGGATCGCCGGGCGGCTCGGCGCAGAGGACGGTCCTGGGCTCGGGTTTGAGTTCGGCAACTCCTCGACGGGGATGTTCATCGGCCTGTCGATCGGCTACTTCTTCGGCGACACCGCGAAGTAGCGCGCCGTCCTCTTCGCCCGGAGCGTGACCTCGCCGCGTCCCCGACGGCGGCTCGACAGGCCCTCGACAACTCCGGCGCGCGTCGTCGAGGTCGTCGATGCGCGGCGAGCTGGCAGAGGTCGCCCGCGCCCTCGCCTGCCCTCGACGTCGATCGCTCCGCGAAGACGTGCGTACGAGCCACGGCCGCGACGCCTTCGCACAGCCCGTGGAGCCGACGACCGCGGCGCGAGGCCACGCGGGGCTCCATCCGCAGGTCGCTACGCGGAGCCGAGCTCCTCAGATCGCAGGCCGAGCATGTGGAGCAGGCGGCGGGCGTCACCGGCCTCGGCCGCCGAGCTGACCGCGCGCCACGCGGCCCGGCCGAGGCGCAGCGCGACGTCGTCGAGCTTCGGATCGGCGCCGGCCTTGAGGAGCGCGGCGAGGATCCTCGCGTCGACGTCGCGGAAGACGAACCCGGCCGAGAGCGCTGGCGTGACGTGATAGAGCGCAGGGTTGCCGCGATCATCGCGGGTGTTGGGATCGGCCCCGGCCTCGAGGAGCTCCTCGACCCAGTCGGCCTCGCCCGCGGCGACGGCCCGCAGGAGCTCGACGTCGTACTCGCTGCGCGGCCTCGGCTTCACCCTCACCTTGCGGTCGCGACCCATGCTCGTGGTTCTCCGAGGCGGCGCGCGGGCGCCACCACCTCGACCGTACCGCAAGTCGTGCGATCGCGAGGCCCCGCCTCGTAGCAAGAGCCGCGAGGCGGCGCGCGACGGCGCGCGACGGCGCGCGCTCGGAGCTCTCGCTTGCCCTCGCCGACGCGCTCGGCTCCGACGAAGCTTGCGCTACGCCCGGTGCAGCGGCGCCTCGGCGAAGCCGACAGCGCCGCCATTGCGGCGCGAGACCACGCGCAGCTCCGCACGACAGGCTCCTCGCGCGGCGGGACGCGAGCCCCTTCGAGTGCCCGCCACGACCACCGCGAGCGGCGGTCGCCCGTCCCCCTCGGGGGAGGCGCGGACGACCGCCGACGCGGCCCGCAGGGCCGTCCCTCAGTTGCGCTCGAGCATGAACTTCCACAGCGGCTTGCTGCCCTTGCGCCGGTTGCAGGCGGCGCAGCTCGGGACCAGGTTCTCCGGCGTGCTCAGGCCGCCCGCGGCTCGCGGGATCACGTGGTCGCGCGTGACGGTCCGCTTGTCGAGGCGCTCGTTGCAGTAGACGCACAGCGTCAGGACGTTCCACTCGTAGAAGCGGAACTCGCTGACGTAGGCCGGGTCGAGCTGACCCGCGACGAGGTCGGCCGGCGACGTCGGCTTGTGCGCGGCGATCTCCCGGAAGCGAGCGAGACGTGCCTCGAACGTCCCCCGGCGCCGCTGACGACGCCGCTTGCGGCGCGCCAGGTAGTACGCCGGGCCTCGCTCCCGGTCGGTAGTCAGGGTGTCGTAGTCGATCTTCAGGGTCGCTTGCATCACGTCCTCCTCCGCGCGGCGGGCGTACCCGCGGCGCGTAGCCGCGGGCGGGGGCCGCCACCCCGGGTGCGTGTCCTCTCTCCGCGGCGCTGCGCACCCGGCAGCGCCGCGGAGCTGTTCGTCAGCCAGCAGCGGGCAGCGAAGGGCGATGAGCCTGTCCCGAAAGTCAGCTCTCGCTCGCCCTCGCCGACGCTCGGCTCCGACGAAGCCCGCCGCACGATTGCGGCGGGGCTGCGGCGAAGCCGAGAGCGCCGACCTCCGCGGCGCGAGACCTCACGCCGGCTTGCGGTCAGGCTCCTAGGCGTCCAGTCGCCTGCGCCCGCGTCCGACGGTATCGTCCTCGTCCTCGTCCTCCGGCTCGTCGTCGGCGTAGATGAGCGTCGCCCAGTCCGGGCGGCCGAGGGGCGCGCCGAGCCGGGTCTCGACCATCGCCTCGACCTCCATCGCCCCGTCGGTGAGGCGGACGCGGTCGCCCTCGCGGATCCGCAGGGCCATGACCTTGCGGATCGGCAGACGGATGCGATGATCCGCGGTGCGCAGGTTGAGATCGGTGTGAATGGTCCGCATCGTGGGCCTCCTTCTCGGCTCGCTCGTCGACGTTCTCTGCTTCTCTCGTCGTCTCGTGGTCGGCTGTTGGGTGGTTGGTGGGTTGGTGGTTGGTGGTGGTTGGTGGTTGGTGGTTAGAGACACAGAGAGACAGAGAGAGACAGAGA
>JAGQIT010001473.1 GCA_020431135.1 Myxococcales bacterium
GCGTCGGCGTCGGCGTCGGTGAGCGTCGACGTGAGGGCGGCGAAGGAGCGCCGCTGCTGGTCGAGGCAGGCGACCTCGAGGCCGTAGAGATCGGTCGGCAGCTCGCCCGCGAGGTTGGCGACGCAGGCGCCGCGGCGGGCGTCGATCCAGCGGTCGCGGTAGCCGTCGAGGAGCGGCGCGAGGCGGGCGAAGGTGTCGTCGGCGAAGCCGACGTCGGTCGCCTGGAGGGCGGCCTCGACCGCGGCCGCGCGCGCCCCGTCCCACGCGTCCGCGAGCTCGGCGTCGACGGCGTCGCAGCGCGAATCCGGGGCGACCTGCTGGTACGCGACCGCGTAGCCGGCGGCCGCGAGCGCGATCGCGGCGCCGGCGAAGAGGGCGAAGCGCCGCGGCCTCCTCGGGTCGCGCTCGAGGGCGGCGATGAACTCGTCCATCGCCGGGAAGCGGTGATCGGGGTCCTGGGCGAGGCCGCGGAGGACCGCGCGCTGCAGCCACTTCGGCAGGCGCGTCCCTTTGGGGAAGGTCGGCTGCGGCTCCGTGAGGAGCTCGCGCAGGCGGTCCTCGAGCGAGCTGCCCTTGTAGGGCCGCTCGCCGACGAGCGCCTCGTAGAGGCTGGTCGCGAAGGCGTATTGATCCGCGCGCGGGTCGACGGGCGCGCCCGCGACCTGCTCCGGCGCCATGTACGACGGCGTCCCTGAGATCGTCCCGGCGAGGGTCAGGGGGCCGGTGTCGGCGCGGCCCGGGGCGATCGCGATCCCGAAGTCGATCACCGTCACGCGGCCGTCGCGGCCGACGATGACGTTGGTCGGCTTGAAGTCGCGGTGGATGATCCCGGCGCGGTGGGCCGCCGCGAGCCCGCGGCCGGCGGCCGCGAAGACGGCGACGATCGCCCGCCAGCCCGGCCGCTTGACGTTCAGCCAGCCGGCGAGGGTGCGGCCGTGGACCAGCTCCATGGCGATAAAGACATGTCCCTCGTGCTCGCCGACCTCGTAGACGGTGACGACGTTGGCGTGGGAGAGGCGCGCGAGCGCCTGGGCCTCGCGGACCATCCGCGCGCGGCTGAGGGCCCCGTCGCGCTCGCGCGGGCGCAGGATCTTGAGCGCGACCTCGCGGTTCAGCTCGGCGTCGCGGGCGGCGAAGATCAGGCCCATGCCGCCCTCGCCGAGCTGACGGAGGATCCGGAAGCGGCCGATCCGCGCGCCGCCGCCGGTGAGGAGGTGCGCCTTGAGGGCGTCGTCCCCCTGTGGTCTCGTGACCTCAGCGTCGAGGTAGAGATCGACCGGCGGCGCGCGTCGGGTCGCCATCGCAGACGCGTCCGCGTCGGCGATCCGCGGCCCGTCGAGCGGCGCCTGGCTCAAGGGGCACCTCGCGGCGCGGCGCTCCGCGGCCGACGTCGGATCGCGCGCGGGTCGATGACGCGCGGAGTGATCTCCGAGATGATCGTCGAGCGCGCCGCGGTCGCAGGCGCGCTGTCACTATCGACCGCCGGTGATCGGCGGCGGCCGCGGAGCCGCGGGTCGTAGCGCCGCAGCGCAGGCGTGGCATGAACGCGCGCCATTCGAGGAGAAACCCGGTGATCACGCTCTCACAGCGGGCCGACTGTGACAATCACGGAGCGCCGATCGAGCAGCGTCGCGCGCCCGGTCGAGCGCTTTGTGCCAGCGCGCGGATGCCCGGCTCGAGAACACCCGCAAACCGGCCGCGGGGATCGGGCGACTTTGTCTGTCACAGATACAGCGACGCCCTTAAGGTCTTCTCATGCGCCTCGTGATCGAAACCTACAACCTCCAAGCCGTCGAGCGGATGCTCTGCGTCGAAGCTCTCAACCAGGCCGGCACCATCGTCGATGCTGCCAGCCTCCTCGGGATCACTCGGCACGCGCTGAAGCGGCGGATCATCAAGCACAACA
>JAGQIT010001474.1:0-196 GCA_020431135.1 Myxococcales bacterium
CGACCTCGACCGCCTCCGAGATCGCCATGCCGAGCGATCCCGTGCTGTCCGGGTTCTCGGCGAGGAAGCGGCGCCCGGCCTCGGTCGTGTCGCTCGGGCTCGGCGTCACCTGGGCGCCGAACGACTGGATGATCGCCCGCCTGTACGGCTTCTGGTGATAGCTCACCTTGACCATGTAGACGATGCACTCGAGCCC
>JAGQIT010001474.1:221-2192 GCA_020431135.1 Myxococcales bacterium
GCGCCGTGCCCCACTGGCCGGCGCCTGTCTCTGTGGTCAGACCTTGGACGCCCTCCATCTTGTTGTAGTAGGCCTGGGCGACCGCGGTGTTCAGCTTGTGCGAGCCGCTCGGCGAGACCCCCTCGTACTTGAAGTAGATGTGGGCGGGGGTGTCGAGCGCCTTCTCGAGGCGGCGCGCGCGGAGCAGCGGCGTCGGCCGCCACAGCTTGTAGATCTCGCGGACCTCCTCGGGGATGTCGATGAAGCGCTCTTGCGAGACCTCTTGCCCGATCAGCGCCATCGGGAAGAGCGGCGCGAGGTCATCCGGCCCCACCGGCTTGTGCGTTGCCGGGTGGAGCACCGGCGGCAGGGGCCGCGGTAGATCCGCCTGGATGTTGTACCAACGTGTCGGGATCGCCGACTGCGGCAGATCAAAGCGAACGATCTCGTCACTCATGTGCGCCTCCCCTTGTCTCAGCTCCAACCATTGACCCCGCGAGTCTGACACAGATCGTGGGGGGCCGATCAACGGTCCTGTTTTGCGGTCGACCGCAGGAACGCGCGCGCCGGATCGTCGGAGCACGTACGCCGCCGCGCGCACTCGCAAGCGATCGTCCGCGCCCGTCGATCGCGACGTTCCGCCCGTCGCCCGCGCGCCGCCGCCGAGCGCCGACGTCGGCGTGAATGACGAGCAGACGACGGCACGCCGCCCTCACCTCTCTTTCGCCGGAGCGCGCGAGCGCGGCCGATCGAGTGGACATGCAACGATCCGCGGGCGATACCGCCTCCCGCTCCGCGCCGCGACCGCGCGATGTCGAGCGCGCGCGCGCGAAGAGCCGCAGACCCCGGCCGCGCGGCCGCGTCGCCGGCGTGAGGGACCGCGACCGAGCCCGCGGAATTCCTCCGATCTGAGCGCGCGCGAAAGGGCCCGTGGGCCGATCTCCGCCGCCGCCGAGGACGCGGACTTGTGAGGCCAGCGGGCCAATGCTCTCCTCGTTGGATAGGTTTGCGTGGAGGTTTGGCGATGCGGAGATGGTGGCTTCAAGTAGCGTTGGTTCCTGCGGTCGGCGGTCTCATGACCGCGTGCAACGGCGACGACACGGCGTGCGAGAGCGACGGCTGCACCGACGGCAGCGCGACCGCCAGCGCGAGCGACAGCGACGGCACGGCGACGGCGACCACGGGCCCGACCTCGGGCGGGAGCGAGACCGGGACGACGACCGACTCGGGGAGCGCGAGCGACAGCGACGGGACCTCGACGACCACGACCGCCGGCACGACGACGTCGACGACGTCGGCGACGAGCGAGTCGACGTCGACCACCGACACCGGCGTCACGGACGGGACCTCCTCGACCACCGGCCCGACCTGCGAGGACGAGTGCCTCGACGGCGTCTGCGTCGGCGGCGTCTGCTGCCCGGTCGACAACGCCTGCGGCGACATGTGCTGCGGCGACGGCCAGCTCTGCGCCTTCCAGACCTGCGTCGATCCGGGCGACGCCTGCGTCACCGCCAGCGACTGCGACCCCGGCTCGTACTGCGACTACAGCCTCGGCGAGGCCGGCGACAAGGTCTGCGGCGGCGGCGGCAGCCCGGACACAGGCCTTTGCATGCCCCTCCCCGAGGCCTGCGAGCCCGGCGAGGAGCCCGACGACCTCGACACCCTCGCCTGCCTCCCGGTCTGCACCTTCTCCGGCGACATGCAGTACGAGCCTGACCTCAAGTACCAGTGGACCGCCGGGCGCGTGATGATGCCGCCGATCGTCGCCCAGCTCGACGACGACAACTGCGACGACAAGGTCGACGGCCGCGACATCCCCGACATCCTCTTCTCGTCGTTCGCCGGCTCGTCCTACAACAACAACGGCACCCTCCACGCCTACTCGGTGATCGACGGCGCGATGGTCGAGAAGTGGAAGGTGAACCCGCAGAGCAACCGGATCTGGCCGGGCAAGGCGCTCGCGGCCGCCGACCTCGACGGGGTCCCCGGCGC
>JAGQIT010000175.1 GCA_020431135.1 Myxococcales bacterium
CTCGAGCTCGCCGACGCGCTCGAGCGTCGCCTCGAGGTCCTCGGGCGCGGCGCGGGTGATCAGCGTCCCGATCGCGCCGTCGCCGTGCTCGGCGTAGGCGTACGCGGCGACGTGCCGGACCGCGTGCGCCTGCGTGAACTCGACGACGGCGTCGGCGTCGAGCGGCGCGTCGAAGGTGATCACGGCGAGGGCCGCGTCGTCCTGTTGATCGTCGACGTCGCCCGCCTGCGGGGCGTCGCCCGCCTGCGGGGCGTCGTCGCAGGCGACGAGGAGCATGAACGTGGAGAGCGCCGAGGCGCCGAGGAGCGTGCGGAGTGGGGTCTTCGTCTTCATGGTGTCACCGACCTTCGAGTTCAGAGGGAGTTGTAGTAGCGCCCGTACGCGTCGACGACCTGGTCGTAGTAGGCGTTGGTGCAGTTGTTGTAGTCAGAGAAGCCCTTCTTGCTCATCGCGAAGCGCGCGCGGATCGTGCCCGAATGGCTGGAGGAGCCGCTGCGGGTGTCGTCCCAGTAGGTCTTCATGTAATAGCCATAGCCGGCCTTCAGGCCGCCGAGCGAGACGACCTCGGACTCGTCGTTCTTGGAGCTGAGGCCGTTGCTCTCGAGGTCGAGCTTGGGGTTCGGGATCGTGGTGTAGATGTGGTAGGCGTCGAGGCGACGGCTGCCGTTGTCGACGGCGCGGACGTCGAGCGTCAGGTAGGCGCTCTTGCCGTTGCAGCTCCCGCCCTTGCCGAGGCCCTTGTTGTAGTCGGAGATGCTCGAGATGTTGTTGTTGTCGAGGACGAACCACACCTTCGTCCAGTAGTTGCCGCCGGAGATCCCCTCGGCGAAGTCGCCGGTCCGCGGGACGAACGAGCCGGCGTTGTGGTTGCTGTAGCTCCATGGGTTCGTCCCGGCGACGACCGTCGCGGAGACGGTGAGACCCGCCAGCAGGGTCGCGATCATCAGAGTCTTTGCTCGCATGAGGCCCTCTCTTGAGTTGACTTTGAAGTGTGCATATTGTTGGCGCCTCGGCGTCGATCATCCGCGCCGAACACCAACGCGACCCAGGCTAGAAATGGCGAGAGAACCGCGAAAGTCGCGGAGCGACGCCGCACGTATGTTCAGCGGCGATTCGCGCTCGCGCGCGCAGATGTCGTCTGATCCCTGATGAGCGAGGTCCGCGAAGCGCCGCCCGTGCGCCCTATGACAATGTTCTGCGCCGGGCCGTGGATCGTCCTCGCGATCGGTGTTAGCGTCGACCGGGCCCGCAGGGCGCGCTGAGGAGGAGGACGACGTGCCGAAGTTCGTGAGGAAGAATCTCGACCTTTCCCTGTCGAAGGACGCGATCCGGCGGATCGGCGCGCTCAAGGATCGACACGCCGAGGTGGCGAAGGCGATCCTCGACGCCAACGCCGACACCTACTCGGAGTTCTTCGTCGAGGGCGGCGGCATCGACTTCCACGAGGACTTCACGGACGTCATCACGGCGCGCAACGTCGACGCGCTGCGCAAGGCCAACCTCGTCAAGGGCGACCTGCTCTTGGCGCGGCCGGCGGGGCGGACGACGATCCGCCGGCCCTCGCAGGCGGCCGACGGCTACTCGGAGTTCTTCGTCGAGGGCAGCGGCGGCGGCACGGACTTCCACGAGGACTTCACGGACGTCATCACGGGCGCGGCGCTGGCGAAGGACCCGGCGCTGCGGCGCAAGGCGCTGGCCAAGCTCGACGTGATCCAGACGCTGCGCAAGATCACCGCCGCCGCCCTCCAGGGCTGAGCCGGGTCGATGGCCGAGGAGCGCGCAGGGGCGCGGCCGATGGTCGCGCCGTGGCGACCGCCGCGGACCGAGTGGGTGGTCAAGCTGTCGAAGCTCTGCAACCTCCGCTGCCGCTACTGCTACGAGTACCCGCACCTCGGCGACGCGACGAAGATGTCCCTCGACCAGCTCGGGGCCTTCTTCCGGGCGGTCGCTGGGGGCTTCGCCGGCTGCGGGCGCAAGATGAGCTTCGTCTGGCACGGCGGCGAGCCGCTGCTCCACAAGCCGGACTACTTCCGCGCGATCTTCGACCTCCAGCGCGCGATCCTCGAGCCCTCGGGGCTCGCGTGGTCGAACTCGCTGCAGACCAACCTGACCGTGGTCAACGACGCGCTGATCGAGCTGCTCCGCGAGCACATCGAGCACATCGGCGTCTCCTTCGACGTCCTCGGCGGGCAGCGGGTCGATCGCCGCGGCGAGGTCGCGGACGAGCGCGTCGCCGGCAACATGCAGCGGCTGCGCGAGGCGGGCCTGTCCTTCGGCTGCATCACCGTCCTGTCGCGGGCGAACGTCGACCACGTCGCGTCGATCTACCGCTTCTTCGAGGAGATCGAGACGAGCTTCCGTCTCCTGCCGATCTACCGCACGGGGTACGACGGCCAGCAGGACGCGCACGCGCTCGCGCCGGAGGAGATCGTCGGCGCGCTCTGCCTCGCGGTCGACCTCTGGCTCGAGTCGTCGAGCCATATCCAGGTGCGGCCGGTCGAGGACTACGTCGATATGGTCGTCCGGCGCCTCGACGGCGGCGCGAGCTACCGCCGCTTCTACGACAAGCGCGCGGCCGAGATCATCTACATGGTCGACACCGACGGCTCGCTCTACTCGAACGCCGACGCCTACGCGCCGGCGCTGCGCCACGGCAACGTCTTCCGCGACTCCTTCGCCGAGCTCCGGCGGTCGATCGGCTACCGCACGGCGCTGGCGCGGGCCGAGGCGCGGATGGCCGCGGCCTGCCCCGGCTGCCGCTACCACGGCGCGTGCTCGGGCTTCCCGATGGCCGAGGCGACCCCCGAGCAGCGCTGGCTCGGCGCCGACGGCTCGCTGCGCTGCGCCGTGGTCCAGCCCGTTCTCGAGCACGTCGAGCGCCGTCTCGTCGAGGCCGGGATCGTCGACAAGGCGCGCGAGCTGATCCCCGCGGAGCGCCTGCTGATCGCGTAGGCGCGCGTTCATGGCCGCGGCGGCCGAGTCGGCCGTCGGGCCCGTGCGGTGGCGCCTTGTCGCCCGGTGGCCGACCGGGGATCCTGGGCGCGTGTCACGGCTGCCCTTCGTTCTCGTGTCCCTCGCCGCGCCCCTCCTCTTCGCCTGTACGGGGGGCGGGGGCGGGGGCGACGACGCCGGGACGACCGCGGCCGAGACCAGCGATCCGATCGAGCCGCCGCCGCCGTCGTGCGCCGCGGCCGAGGGCGGGAGCAGCGGGGCCGTACAGGCGCCGACGCTGCGGCGGACGCTCGCGGGGAGCTGGGACGAGAATTGGCTGGCCTCGCCGGCGCTCGTCGACCTCGACGGCGACGGCAAGCTCGACATCGTCGCCCCGCGCCACTCCGTGCTCTACGTCTATGATCATATGGGCGAGCCCCGCTGGCAGACGGCGTGGGCGTCGAGCGCCTCCAATTCACCGGAGCACGGCTCGGTGCGCATGTGGCCGTCGGCGGCCGTCGGCGACTTCGACGGCGACGGCGACGCGGAGATCGCCGTGTCCGCGCACCCGGACGACAACGGCTACAACGTCGCTGTCTATGATCATATGGGGGAGCTCCTGCCGGGGTGGCCGCAGGCCTACGGCGACGCCGAGGTCCGGAGCGTCGCGGCGGCCGACGTCGACGGCGACGGGCGGGCGGAGATCCTGATCAACAAGCAGGCGGACGGCCCGGCGACCAACGTCTTCGAGCTCGACGGGTCGACGGCGTCGGGGTGGCCGCAGGTCGGCGACTGCGCGGCGCCCGAGGGCGACTGCATCGACTACGGCGGCTTCAACCAGAACATCGGCGCCGGCGACCTCGACGGCGACGGGGTGATGGACGTGGTCTCGACCTACGACGCGATCGGCTTCGGGATCTGGTCCGGCGACGGCGCCAATTTCTCGGCGCACCCGGACTTCGCCGACGCCTGGGTGACCGGGGTCGAGGCCTACCACGACGTCGCCCTGGCGATGCAGGGCTGGGGCACGGGGGACCGCTCGGAGTTCACCTATTCGCCGCCGGTCATCGCCGACATCGACGACGACGGCGAGGCGGAGGTGGTGCTCGGCGGCGACCACGAGCACAGCGAGTCGACCGAGAACCAGGGGATCAGCGTCTGGGTGCTCAATTCGGACATGACGCGCCCGGCGGGCTGGGAGTGGCCCAAGGACAGCGGCCCGCCGCTGGTCTACGACGGCAGCCCCGGGCACAACATCGTCCCCAACTACCCGGCGCCGGCGGTCGGCGACCTCGACGGCGACCCGGGGCTCGAGATCGTGATCCCGAGCTACGACGGCAAGCTCTACGCCTTCCGCTCGACGGGCGAGGAGATGTGGGTCTACGCCTACGGACAGGCCTCGCCCTTCATCGGCGCGAGCGAGGCGCTGATCGTCGACCTCAACGGCGACGGCTCGCCGGAGGTGCTCTTCTCCACCTACGCCGGCGGCGAGCCGAAGGAGCCGGGGGCGCCGGCGCACCTGATCGTCCTCGACGCAGGCGGCAACGAGCTCCACAAGGTAGAGCTCTCCTTCCGCGGGTCGATGGCCGCGCCCTCGGTCGGCGACCTCGACGGCGACGGCCAGCTCGAGCTCGTGATCTCCCTGAAGGACTCGCTCGGCGCCGGCGAGGGCGGCGTGCAGATCTGGGACCTCCCGGGCTCGGCCGACAACTGCGTGCTCTGGGGGACAGGTCGCGGCTCCGCGACGCGGACCGGCTACGTCGCGCCGGGCTAGTCTTGGCCGCGGCCTGGGCCGCGCGGCCTCGCTCTCGGCCCCGCCTCGCGCTCGGCGTCGCTGAGGAGGTGATCGGCTTGGGCGCTCATCGGCGGCCTCCTCGATCGCCGGAGAAGCTCCGCGCCGGCGCGCAGGTGAGGGCGGCGATCTTCGCGACCGGCTGGTCCCAGAGCGCGTCGACGTCGAGGCTGAGGAGCTCGCGCGAGTCCTTGCCGCGGCGGTAGGCCGCGCGGATCCGGCGGAGGACGTTGGCGACGCCGCGCACCCCCGACGACCTCAGCCACACGGGGATCGCCGTCGCCGCGATCAGGGCGGCGTGGCGCAGGCCGAGGTTGCCGAGGTAGAACGCCTGGAGCTCGACCTCCCCGCACTCGTCGATCCCGTAGCCGGTGATGATGTGGTGGACGTCGTGCGTCTCGCGGTAGCGCTTGTAGAGGAACTCGCCGTCGCTGCGCAGCGGGTACTCGTAGGTGAAGGGCTCGATCCCGTATTTCGCGAAGTAGCGGGCGAACTCGTGGCCGAGGGTGCCCTCCGGGAGGCGCGCGAGTGACTCGAGGTCGTAGCTCGGGCCGGGGATCGTCGGCCGCGCGGCGAGGAGCTCGCGGCCCTCCGGGGTCCGGCGCAGGTCGTCGGCGAGCCGCTCGTAGGTGTCGCTGTCGAAGCTGAGGTGGAGGAGGCGGGCCTCGTCGGGGTTGCCCTGGTCGTCCTTGAGGCGCCAGAGCGCCCGCAGCCCGGCGCGGACGCGGGCGGGGAGCGAGGTTGGCAGATCGCTAGAACATGACGGACTCGACATCGTTGGCTCCCTGTGTGCGCCGCCGGGCGGCGCGGTGGAGGCGGGCGGCGCGGCCCCCATGGCGGGCGCCGGCTGTCCGCGGGTCGCTCAGATCGTGACGACGGCTCGCTTTCCGCGGAGATCGAGGAGCTCGGCGTCGACGATTTCGGCAGAGGCGGTCGAAGCCCAGGTGGTCGATCAATTCCTGTTCAGAGAAGTCCTCGCGCATCGGGTGCTCCTGTCTCGGTGCGGCGCCTCGGCCCACAGCGGGGCACCTCTCCTCTGTAGCGCCGCTTTGGTTAAAAGGCAACATGATGTTGCCTTTCTAGGATCGCGCGCTCCGCAGCGCGATCTCGCGCCCCGCTGCGGACGGCGCTGCGGGCGGGTGCATGTACATCCACGCGCCCGACCTGCGCGGCGACTGGCCGCGCGCTCCGTTCGTCGCTAGCGTGGGCGCGTGTCCGAGGGCCCGCGAAAGACGCGGGGCGTTCACAGGGGTCCCCGCAGCCGGAGGATCGTCGAGAGCGTCCGCGAGGCGACCATCGCCGAGCTCGTCCGCGTCGGCTACGCGAACCTGACGATCGGCGGCGTCGCCAAGGCGGCGGAGGTCAACCGGACGACGATCTATCGCAGGTGGCCGAACAAGCAGGCGCTCGTCGCCGCCGCGGTCGAGCCGCTGCTCGAGACGTACGAGGTGGACCCCGGCACGGGCTCGCTCGTCGGGGACCTCCGCGCGCTCATCGAGCGCCTGCGCGAGAACCTCGAGCGGCCCGACGCGCGCGCCCTGACGCGGGTGCTGATGCTGAACATCCCGGACCTCCACGACGTGGTGTACGCCTCCGGGGAGCGGACGATCGGCGCCTTCGATCGCGCCTTCACCAGCGCCCGCGCGCGCGGTGAGCTCGGGCCCGAGGCCGACCTCGAGATGATGTCCCACCTGATCTTCTTCGGCATGCTCTACTGGCTGATCCGCCACGAGCGCTTCCCGAGCGAGCGCGAGTGCACGCGGATGCTGCGGGTCGCGCTCGCGTCGGCGCCGGGCGTGGAGGTGCCGGATCCCGCGCCCGCCGACGGGTCGTCCTAGCTAGGCGAGGAGCCTGTTCGGCGGATCGGCGCGCGCCGAGCTGCGGGAGAGGCTCCTCGCGGCCCTGCGTGATCCGCGAGTGACGCCCCTGTCTCTCGGTACAGGAGTTGTCCGCTCAGTCTTCGCTCAGCGCCCGCCGGAACTCCTCGAGCACCGCCTCGCGATCCTCGGCGAAGCGGGCGACGAAGCCGGACGGGGCGGCGGTCCCAGAGTCGTGGTGGGCGCCCCAGGCCGCGAGCTCGAGGAGCACCGGCAGGAGGGCGATCCCCTTGTCCGTCGGCCTGTAGATCCGCCGCCGTCGATCCTCCGGATCGCGGACCCGACGGATCACGCCGAAGGCCTCGAGGCGCTGGAGTCGATCGGTGAGGATGTTGGTGGCGATCCCCTCCTCGGCCGCGAGGAAGTCCTTGAAGTGGCGGCGCCCCTTGAGCAGGAGGTCGCGGAGAACGAGCAGCGTCCAGCGGTCGCCGAAGATCTCTAGGGAGTAGCTGATCGGGCAGCCCGATCGCCGAGGGAGGCGCGGCTTCTTGGCGGACATCGGCACCTCATTTTTTAACTTGCAATTTGCAAGTTATTCGTCGAGAGTCGCAAGGTCCGAGCACGCTACCACTGAGAGGAGCTCGCCATGACCATCACGGGAGGATGCCTGTGCGGCGCCGTCCGCTATTCTGCGGACGAGCTGCGAGGCGGCGGCCACTGCCACTGTGTCTCCTGCCGGCGCTCGAGCGGCACCGGCCACTGCACCCACGCGATCGTCCCGGAGGCGGGCTTCCACCTCCGCGGCGAGGTCCGCTTCTACGACGCGCCCGCGGACAGCGGCAACGTCGTCAGCCGCGGCTTCTGCCCGACCTGCGGCGCGCCGATCTACTCGCGCAACTCGGGGATGCCCGGCGTCGCCTTCGTCCGCGCGTCGAGCCTCGACGACCCGGAGGCCTTCGCCCCGCAGATGATCGTCTTCGCCGACAGCGCGCCGTCGTGGGATCGGATCGCGGGCGAGCTCCCGAGCTTCGCCGGGATGCCGCCGCAGATGCCCGACTTCGGCGGCTGAGCGCGGCGCCGAAGGGCCGGTTCGTCTCCCGCTCTAGAAGACCCGCAGCTCCTCGTCGAACGCGCGGTGCTCGACGGGGCCGTGGCTCATCAGCGCCTCGAGGTAGGCGCAGCGGGCGGGCTCGGCCGCGCGGTCGCAGGACTCGTATTCGGCGCGCAGGGAGTCGACCGCGACGATCGTCGACGGGCGCGGGCGGAGGGCGAGCGAGCTGCGGGCGCCGGGGAGCTCGGGGACGTCCTTCTCGCGGTCGTGGCAGACGAAGCAGACGGTGATGTTCGGGTGCTCCGGGTTGCGGACGCGGTCGTAGGCCGTCTTCGCGGTCACCGGCGCTGCGAGGGGGAACTTAAGCTCGGCCTTGATCGACCGCTTCGGGGTGATGAACTGGCCGAACTCGATGAGGTCGCGGCCGTCGCCGTCGAGGACGATCGACATCACGAGGGTGTCGGCGCCCCAGATGAACACCCGGGGGCTGCGCGCGCCCACGGCCTTTTGCAGGCTGCGCTCGCTCTTCGTCGCCTCGATCTGCAGCGGTCGATCGAGGGCCTCGACGAAGCACTCGGCGGTGACGGGGAAGGGGAGGCCGTTGGCGAGGGCGATCGCCTCGTCGATGGTCTTCGGCGCGCCGCTGGTCCCGGGCGCCGGCTTGCATCGGCGGTCGTCGACGGCGGGGGCGGGGGTCGCCTCGTCCCCCGCGGTCGACGAGCGATCGGGGGCGGGCGTCGGCGCGCAGGCGATCGCCGCCGTGACGGCGCCGAGGACGAGGAGCGGGCGGCGGTCCCTCATGCGCGCGATGATAGTCGCTCGGCGTCGGCTTCGCCGCGGGCGCGCCGGCAAAGAACGCCGCAGAGCGGCGTCTGGGGGGCGCTCGGCGCCGGCGCGTCAACTCGCCGCAGGCCGCCCGCGGTGACCTCACGGACGCGGCGACGGACCCGAGGGACAGGGCGGCGCAGAGCCTTGAAGAGGCTGCGTTTGCCGGGGGTCTGTGACAACGGGCGAGCTAGCGGCCTGCGGCGAGAGGCTCGCCTCGACAGAGCGCCGCTGTACCGGGCGCGGCCTACGGGCGGGGGGCGATCGTCACGCTCGCCCCGCGCGTGCGCGCGTAGAGCTCGGGCGTGTACATCGCCTCGGCGGCGGCGGGCGGGAGGACGTAGCGGCCGGGCGCGGTCGCCAGGACGATCACGCTGTGGTGGACGACCCCGGGGCGCAGGCGATCGAAGAAGAGGAGGACGCGGTCGGGGTGGAGCTCCTGGTGGGCGACCTCAAAGGGGGGATACGTCCACAGCGTGCGGGCTCGGGCGCCGGCTCCGAGGGCCGGGTCGATCGCCTCGAGGCCGCCGGGGAGCGGCAGGTCGACGGCGACGTGGCGGGTCGGCGTGTGGACCTCGAGGGTGACGTCGAGCGCGTAGCGGCGACCGGCGACCAGGGCGTCGGGCGCGACGGGGCCGTCGGCGTCGCGCAGCGCTCAGCGCAGGCCGAGCCCCTGGCTGCGGGCCGGCGCCTCGCCGGTCGTCGCCCACTCCATGCCGACGCGGTAGTAGACGCGCCCGGGCCCGTCGCGGTCGAGGACGACGTGCGTCGTGCGATCGGAGCCGCGGGGGGCGAGGGGGCGGAGGAGGTCGGGCATGGCGACGCGGGCGTGCTCGGGCGGCGCCGCAGGTGCGCGGCGCTCGACGTCGAGAACCTGCGCCGCGCCGATCCAGGCCGTGAGTCGGTGGTCGGGGGCGTCGCGCTCGCGCGCCGCGGCGTAGCGGGCGAGGCCGAGGAGCGCCCAGGCGTTCTCTTGGGTGTTGCGCCAGCGCCCGCCGACGCGCGACCGCGTCAGCCCGCGGGCGAGCGGCTCGATCCGCGGATCGTCCGGAGCGACCTGGAGGAGGGCGACGAGGGCGATCGCGTCGGTGCGGACCTGTGAGTCGTAGAAGGCGTCGCCGAGGGCCTCGTCGACGAGGACGTGGGCGGCCCCCGCACGCGCCTCGAGGGCGGCCGAGAGCTGCCGGCGCAGGGTCGCCACCCGCGGGTCGCGCGGGTCCGCGGCGTGGACGGCCATCAGCAGGATGGCGCGGGCGAAGGGCGGCAGCTCGGCGAGGCGCTCGAAGAGGAGCGCGAGGGTCTCGCCCGGCGGCTCACCGGCGCTGGCGAGCGCGTGGGCGGCGAACGCCCGCTCGATCAGCGCCGTCCGTTGACCCCAGGGGGTCGTGGGCAGCGGCGCGCTTAGGTGCGCGTTGAGGGCCGCGTGGGCCTTGGCGAGCGGGGCCTCGGGCACGGCGACGCCGGCCTCGCGAGCGAGGCCGAGGACCCATATCGCATAGGCGCCGGCGTAGCGATCGACCTCCTGGCCTTCGGGCCAGAGGGTGAAGTCGCCGTCGGGGCGCTGCATCGACAGGA
>JAGQIT010001475.1 GCA_020431135.1 Myxococcales bacterium
AGCTTGATCGCCCCGTTCGCGCGGATGATCCCGCCGGCCGGGATCGCGTGGACGTAGGTCCGCGCCGTCCCCGGGCTCGCGCTCGTCTCGAGGCGGATCCCGAGGGTCAGGCGGTGGGCGCCCGGCAGGCGCTCCTTGAGCCGGCGGGCGAGGCAGTCCGACGGGACGACGTCGAAGCCGACCCCCGGGAGGGCGACGATCCCCGCCTCGACGAAGGAGTCGCGCCAGCGGATCACCCGCTCGAAGACCATCGCCTCGCCGGTGATGTCGAGGTAGTGCGTATGGCTCTTGAGGCAGGCCTTGAGCATCGGCTTGTTGGTGTCGATGAAGGGCCCGGCGCAGTGGAGGACGAGGTCGACGTCGGCGAGCGCCGCGGCGACGGCGTCGACGTCGTCGAGGGCGAAGACCCGCGCCTCCAAGCCGAGGTCGGCGGCGAGGGGCTCGATCGCCGCGCGGCGGCGGCCGGCGACGAGCGGGCGGAGGCCGCGGCGCGCCGCCTCGGCGGCGATCAGGCGGCCGGTGTAGCCGTTCGCGCCGTAGATCATCCACCGCGGGGCCGGGTCGTCGCTCGCCATCGCCGCGAGTCTACTACGGTGGTAGCCTCGGTCGGGTGACGGGGGCGCTGCGCAGGCTCTGGCAGCTCGTCGCCGGGTGGCTGGTGACCGCGGCGCTCGGCCTCTCGCTGTGCGCCCTGATCATCCTCTCCTTCGGCCTCCTCAGCGAGGTCGTCGGGCGCGCCTTCCTCCGCGCCTGGGGGCGGTCGATGCTGTGGATCGCCGGCGTCGAGGTCGTCGTCGAGGGCTGGGAGCACGTCGCCGAGCGGGCGCCGCGGATCGTCACCTTCAACCACGCCTCGACGCTCGACAACTTCATCGTCAACGCCCTCCTGCCGCCCGGGGGCACGCCGGTCGCCCGGCGCTCGGCGCTCTGGGTGCCGATCATGGGCCTGGTTCTCGCCCTCGGGCCGATCCTCCTCGTCGATCGCCGCGGCGGCGCGCGGGCGCGGGCGACCCTCGACAAGGCCGCCCGGCGGATCCGCGACGAGGCGCTGTCGGTGGTCATCGCCCCCGAGGGCACGCGCCGCGGCGCCGACAAGCCGAGCCGCTTCAAGCTCGGCGCCTTCGAGCTCGCGCGGGTCACCGGCGCGCCGATCGTCCCGCTGGTGATCCTCGGCGCCGACCAGTTGATGCCCTACGGGCGGCTGACGGCGACGCCGGGGCGCGTCGTCGTCCGCTTCCTGCCGCCGATCCCCAGCGACGATCTCACCAGCGAGAACCTCCGGGCCCGCGCCGACGCCCTCCGCGAGCGCTACCGCCAGGAGATGCGCCGCTAGCCGCGCGTGGTCTGGGCGCCACGCGCCGCGAGGGCGACCGTCGCGGCCTCATCGCGGATGAGGTGCGTCTCCTGCGGCGAATTCCGCGGGGGCCCTCAATACATATAGAGACATGTCCGAAGAGCAATGCTCTAGTCGTCGGATCCCGCGACCCCGCGCGGCGGTCGCTCGCTCTCCGCGCTGTCGACGTCGACCGACGCGTCGCGCTCGAGCCCGGACGCCGATGCGGTCGCCTTGTTCGTATATGTCCCCATGCGCAGGTCGGCGTCGCGGCGGACGCGGCGTTGATGAGGTGAGAGGCTCGAAGCTTGCGGACCTCCGCAGGCGAACCAGAGCGCGCGGAGCGGGCGCGACCTGGGATGTGGTGACGTCCTCCGCAAACGCCGTATTGATGGGCCTCGAGTCCCATGCTCCAATGAGGAGCATGACGCGCACGTGGTTGGTCCTCCCCCTCCTCTCTCTGGTCCTCGCGTGCTCTGGCGGGACCTCTGACAGCGCGAGCACCGAGTCCACGGGGACGACGGACGCGTCGACGACCGGGACGACGACGTCGGGGACGACGTCGGGGACGACGACCGGGACGACCACCGGGACGACCGCCGGCGATCCGACGGAGACGGGCACGGCCACGGGGTCGACCTCCGGGACCGACAGCGACACCACCGGCGCCGATCCCTTCTGCGGCGACGGCTACATCGACGAGGGCGAGCTCTGCGACGACGCCAACCAGGTCGACGACGACGGCTGCACCAACGCCTGCGCGCTCCCCGAGTGCGGCGACGGCATCGTCCAAGCCGGCGAGGAGTGCGACGACGGCAACGCCAGCGACGACGACATGTGCACGACGGAGTGCCTGAAGGCCGGCTGCGGCGACGGCGTGATCCAGGACCCCGAGCAGTGCGACTCGGGCCTCGCCAACGGCGCCGGCGAGGCCTGCCTCGCCGAGTGTACGATCAACGTCTGCGGCGACGGCGACAAGGGGCC
>JAGQIT010001476.1:0-1881 GCA_020431135.1 Myxococcales bacterium
CTCGTCGGCGACGACGGCCGCGCGCGCGTCCTCGACTTCGGCCTCGCGGCGTCGATCGGCGAGGCCGGGGGCGCGGACGCCCCGACCTCGCGCGCTCTGACCGTCGCCACCGGGCTCACGCGCACCGGCGCGGTGCTGGGGACGCCGGCGTTCATGGCCCCCGAGCTCTTCCTGGCCCAGCCGAGCGACGCGCGGACCGATCAGTTCTCCTTCTGCGTCGCCCTCTACCGCGCCCTCTACGCCTCGCCCCCCTTCGCGGGCGACAACTTCATCGCGCTCCAGGAGTCGGTCTGCGACGCGGCGATCGAGCCGCCGCCCGAGGGGAGCGCCGTGCCGCCGTGGCTGCGCGCGGTGATCGTCCGCGGCCTCGCGCGTGACCCCGACGATCGCTACCCCGACATGGACGCGCTCCTCGGCGCCCTCGCCAGCGATCCGAGCGAGACCCGGCGCAGGCGCCTCCGCGCGCTCGCTCGCTTCGTCCTGGCGATGATCGTCAGCGCGCTCCTCATCTACCTCGCGACGCTCGCCTGGGGACGCTGGACGCAGCATCAGCGCGAGCACGCAGCGGCTGAGCGCCTCGAGCGAATGGAGCTGCGGGTCGCCGAACTCGTCGAAGAGGGCGATCCTCGCGGCGCCGACCGCCTCTTCGACGCGTTCGTCCGCAGCTCAGAGAACCAAGGCACCGCGGCCCTCCCCCTCGCCTGGCTCCGCCGCGCCGCGCGGGCCGGGGACGCCGGAGATCACGAGGCGGCCCTCGCCGCCTACGCCGCGAGCTTCGCGGTGGCGACGAAGCGCGAGCACGAGATCGAGGCCCTCACGTCGCTCCTCCGCTCGTTCCGCGCGGACCTCCGGTGGCACCGGGTGGCCGAGGCCGTTACGGTGCTCGAGGGTCGCGCCCCCGCGGCCTTCGCCGACACGGAGCTGCGCGACGCCCAGCTCATCGCGGCGACCGCCCGCCTCGATCTCGACGGCGCGGCAGCGGCGATCGAGCGCCTCCCCGAGTCGCCGCGGCGGCGTCGGCTCGCGCGGCTGATCGCCGCGATGACGCCCGCGCATCGCACCGGGAAGGCGGGCGGCGGCTTGGTCCCGGGGGACTACGGCGACGCGACGGAGCTCGCCTACTACACCGACATCGACGGCGACGTGCTCGTTCGGGTCGACGCCACGCTCGACCTCCCGGGCATCGGCACGCACGGCGGCTATCAGTTCTGGCGGGCGGTCGCTGCCGGCCCCGGCGAGCCCATGCGCTACTCCGCGTATGACCCCGCCGCCGGCGAGATCGTGCTCTTCCAGGCGAAGGGCGCCGAGCTCGTCGAGCTCACGCGCATCAAGGACCACCCCGCGCCCGCCACCGCGTCCGCGGATCTCGACGGCGACGGGGTCCGCGAGCTCTTCCTCGGCACGGGCCCCTACAGCCGTCACCTCGTCGAGCTCAGCGCCGCCGCCGACGGCTCGTGGTCGACGCGGACCTCCGCGCCGAGCCTCGACGCGCGCGCCTCCGACATCAACTCGCTCTTCGCCGCGGATCTCGACGGGGATGGCGTCGGCGAGCTCGTCGCGGGCCTCGGCCACTGGCGCGCCTACGAGGTCCATGTGCTCGGCCGCGGGCGCGCCAGCGACGACTTCACCTCGCTCGCTCGATCTCGCCTCGGCAACGTCAGCGTGGCGCCCTTTCGCGGGCCAAACGGCCTCGAGATCGCCGCGTTAAGCCGAGCGCCGGGCGAGGCGATCGGACTCCACCTCCTCCGCCTCGAGGGCGAGGAGCTCGAGCAGAGCGGCTACACTGCGCTCCCAGAGAATACGTCCCTCAGTGAAGATATCCTCACCGGGGATCTCGACGGCGACGGCGTCGACGAGGTGGTCATGCTCCAGGTCCTCCCC
>JAGQIT010001476.1:2055-2208 GCA_020431135.1 Myxococcales bacterium
GCGGGCTCCGAGCGCCTCCCTGCGACCCCCGCGGGGCTCAGCGTCGTCGAGCCGCCGCCGGCGGGGTCTGGCGAGTGGCGTGACAACTGGGAGCACGCCGCCGAGCTCGCGCAGATGGGCCTCCAGGGGCACGCCGCCGACGCCTTCGTCGCG
>JAGQIT010001477.1 GCA_020431135.1 Myxococcales bacterium
CCTGCGCGGTCGCGACCTGCGGCGACGGCGTCGTCCAGAACGAGGAGGAGTGCGACGACGGCAACGACGACAACACGGACGACTGCACCGACGCCTGCGTCAGCGCCGTGTGCGGCGACGGCTTCGTCCAGGAGGGCGTCGAGACCTGCGACGACAAGGGCGAGTCGGACATCTGCGACAACGACTGCACCGAGGCGATGTGCGGCGACGAGCTCGTCAACATGACCGCGGGCGAGACCTGCGACGAGGGGGCCGTGCAGACCGCGACCTGCGAGGCCGAGTGCACGACACCGGCCTGCGGTGACGGGATCCTCAACGCCCTCGCCGGCGAGGAGTGCGACGACGGCAACATGATGAGCAACGACGGCTGCTCGTCGCAGTGCCTCAAGGAGGTCGAGCTCGTCGGCAGCTTCCAGGTCCGCGACGGGCCGGCGTGGGGGAGCAACCCGCCCTGCTACTCGTGCAAGGAGGCCTGCGCGCTCCTCTTCGGCGGCGTCGCGGCCGACTACCAGTGCTCGATCGTCAACAACATGATCACCGGCACCGCCTACCTCGACGGCTGGGGGAGCACGCAGTACTGCAACATGAACCCGCAGGACGACGACTTTAAGAAGGCCGTCAATTACAACTGCGGGAGCACCGGCTGCTCCTACTCGGCCTACGTCAGCGACCACAGCTGCACGGCCGTGAACTACTGCTTCAAGTAGCGGGGCAGCGGCGCTCGCCACCTGTGGCGAGCGTCAGGAGGGGCGCGGGCGAAGACCCGCGTGTCGCTCTCGCCAGAGCGGGCGCGCCGCCGGAGCGCGCCGCTGTCGACGTCGTCGTAGGGGCTCTCCAGGAGCGGGCGCGGTTGTAGGTCCTCCGCGGAGCCCGCAGCAGCGCGCGCTAGCCGTCGGCGAGGCCGCGGGCGAGGGCCCGCTTGTCGACCTTGCCGGCGCCGGTGCGCGGCAAGGCGTCGACGAAGCGCGCCGACTTCGGCGCCTTGTAGCGGGCGAGGCGAGCGCGGGCGAAGTCGAGGAGGGCGGCCTCGTCGATCGCGGCGCCCGGGCGGCGGACGATGAAGGCGACGCCGACCTCGCCCCAGCGCGGGTGCGGTGCGCCGACGATCGCGACCTCGGCGACGTCGGGGTGGCCGGCGAGGACCGCCTCGATCTCGGCCGGATAGACGTTCTCGCCGCCGGAGATGTACATGTCCTTGGCGCGGCCGACGATCGTCACGCAGCCGTCGGCGTCGGCGCGGGCGAGGTCGCCGGTGCGCAGCCAGCCGTCGCCGTCGAGGGCGGCGGCGCTGGCCTTCGGGTTGCGCCAGTAGCCGGCGAAGAGATGAGGGCCGCGCAGGCGGAGCTCGCCGACCTCGTCGGCGCCGCAGGCCTCGCCCGCGTCGCCGACGATCCGCGCCTCGACGTGCATCAACGGGTAGCCGACGGCGCCCGCCTTGGCGCGGAGCTCGGCGGTCGGCAGCCAGAAGTTGTTGGGGCCGGCCTCGGTGAGGCCGTAGCCGCTGCGGAAGTCGACGCCGCGCGCCCAGAAGCGCTCGAAGACGGGAAGCGGGCAGGGGGCGCCGCCGCTGATCAGGACGCGCAGGCGCTCGAATGGGATCGCCGGGAAGCGCGGGTGCGCCTGGACGTCGATGAACATCGTCGGCACGCCGAAGAGACAGGTGACCGGGTGGGCCTCGAGGAGGTCGAAGAGCTGGTCGACGGCGAAGCCGCGGCAGACGATCGACGCGCCGCCGACGTGGACGAGCGGCGCCGTGAAGACGTTGAGGCCGCCGGTGT
>JAGQIT010001478.1 GCA_020431135.1 Myxococcales bacterium
GAGCCACGCCGCGGCGCCTCCGCGCGGCGCAGGCGCGGCCGCGCAGGCGCAGCCCTCCGTGTCGGCGGTCAGCGGCTCGAGGGGCGCGCCGTCGAGGCTGAAGAGCTCGACCCGGCCGGCGTAGTCGCCGACGCCCTCGACCTCGGGGACGACGTCTGCCTGCGCGCGCCCGAAGGCGACGACCGCGTCGCTGACGGCGGTGGAGCGGACGTTGTAGCGGGTGTTGCGGCCGCGCTCCTCGTCCATCAACGAGGCCTCTGTCGGCCACGCGGCGCCGTCGCGGCGGTGGAGATCGTAGTGGAGAACGACCTCGGGCTCCTCGGTGACGACCGTCGACACGACGGCGAGGTCACCCCGTAGGGCCGCGATCGTCGGCTCCGTCCCGGCGAAGCCCGGCGCGAGCGGCTCCCAGGCGCCCTCGTCCGCGGCGAGGCCGTAGAGGCGCCCGCTGAGCGCGGCGACGTCGCCGGCGACGCTCAACACCGACGCCTCGGCGACGTGGCTGTGCTCGGACCAGGTGTCGGCGTCGCGGCGGAAGACCGTCGTGTCCTCGCGCATCGGATCGCCGACCATCGCCCAGTCGCCGTCGATCGCCACCGACGCGCCGAAGTAGTAGGCCGGATCGGCGCAGGGCGTGCTGAAGGACGGCAGACACGCCCACGGCAGCGACGACTCGAGGGGCGCGCCGACGAGCCCCCAGCCGCCCGCGTCGGCGAAGACGAACGCGCGGGAGCGGACCTCATCCCCGTAGTAGAGCCGGCTCGCGCCGACGATGACGCGCGCGCCGTCCGTCGCCACCGCGCCGCCGAAGTTGTCGCGGATCGTCGCCGGCTCGGCGACGAGCACCGCGTCGAGGGCGTAGCGCCGGCCGCTGCGGCGATAGACGTGGGCCTCGCCGGGGCCCTGGGCGTCGGGCCGGCGGTTGTAGTCGTTCGGCGCGCCGACCACCAGGAGGTCGCCGGCGAGGGCGACGCTCGCCCCGAAGTAGCGGAAGGGCCGCGGCGGGTCGCTGAGCAGCTTCTCCTTGAGGCGCCACGCGTCGTCGTCGCGCTCGTAGATATAGACCGCGCCGGCGTTGAGCCCCCCCTCGTTGTCCCCGGGCGCGCCGACGACGAGGTGCTCGCCGTCCGCCGCGACCGACCAGCCGTAGAGGTCGAAGAAGTCGGCGTCGTCCGCCGCGTCGTCGGCCGCGAGGGCCGGGCTCCCGACGAGCGCGATAAGGCCGCTCGCCGCCACTGAAAACCACCGTCGCCTCGGAGCGCGCGTCATGCTTCGCATGATACGGGGCGTACGCACGAGCCGCGCCGCCGGTGTACGGGGAGCTGTGAACGCCCGTCTCGAGGCCGAGTGAGTCGGGGAGAGCGTTGACTACGGGGTGCCCGCTGGACTCGCTCGGCGGCTCGCGGCGCGAGTACAGCGTGGCGCCGCGCGGGCTCGTCGACCCGGCGCGCTGCGAGAGCTCAGGCCTGCGAGAGCTCGGCCTCGGCGAGGGCGCGGAGCCGCGCGACGAGCTCGTCGCGGTCCTCGTAGGTCAGCCCCTCGGTCTCGATCGCCTCGAGGTAATCGACCTCGATCGTCCCCGGTCGCACCCGCCAAGCGCCGTAGGGCAGGCGCTCACGCGTGCCGCGGAGCACGACCGGGATGATCGTCGCGCCGGACTCGATAGCCATGACCGCGGCGCCCTTCTTGTAGGGCTGGAGCGCGCCGTCGGGGCTCCGCCGCCCCTCGATCGAGATCACGTAGCTGCCGCCGCGGCGCAGGTCGTCGATCGCCCGCCGGATCGCCCGCTTCCCCTGCGCCGGCCACTGTCGGACCACGACTCGACAGCCGAGCCCGAGGCTCGACCAGCCGAAGATCGGCAGCAGGAGGTACTCGAGGTTGACGACGATCCGGTAGGGCCGCGGGGCCATCCACGGGAGGACGAAGATCTCGATGAGGCTCGTCTGGTTGAGGTAGACGAAGAGATAGGGCGGCTGGCCGAAGCCCGCGTGCGCGCCGTGGTTGCGGTCGACGCGGGTGAGCCGGAGGCCGAAGACCCGGTGGCAGGCCTCGCAGGTCGCGTGGACCAGGCGCAGCGAGGTCCACGGCCTCAGCGGTCGGAGGGCGCTCGCGGCCGCGAGCCCGGCCGCGGAGATCGCCAGGCTCGCGGCCCAGCGCGCGCCGCTCACGATCGCGCCGGGGGGCTGCGGGGCGGACATCACGGCGGAGGATAGCCTCCGCGCGCGTCGCCCTCAACGGCCGCGGCCGTTCGTGCGGGAGAAGGTGATCACGACGAGGTGTTGCGAGACGTTTTCGTGCTCTACCGATTAAGCTAGCGCCCCAGAGTGATGGAGCGCCCCGGACTCGAACCGGGATCCCGTCGACTTAAGCGATGTAGTCCCACAGGCATTCGTGATCAGAGTCGTCGTTGTTGTTCCAATGAAGGGGGAAAAGGTGGCTGCGACGAGGGGCGACAAGACGTTTTCGTTGCTCTACCCGTTGAGCTAGCGGCCCGCATTGAGCCGCCCTGGACTCGAACCAGGAACCTACGCATTAAGGATGTAGTCCTATCAGCATTCGCAGCCGAAGATCGCGGCGCGGCTGGGCGCCTTCAGAGCGGTCAAAGAGAGCGGCCGTGACGAGGGCGT
>JAGQIT010000176.1:0-8711 GCA_020431135.1 Myxococcales bacterium
CGATCTTCGACCTCTACAGCCGCGACCTCCGCTTCGACGACTTCGAGATCAACGGCTACGGCTCCTTCGGCCACGATCACGCCTTCATCCACGCGTGGGAGCTCCGCCTCGCCGAGCTGTCGCGGGTCGACGCGCGCCTCCTCGACGACGCCGCCGCGGCGGCGCTCGAGCGCGAGCGCGCCCAGATCCAGGGCGAGCTCGACGCGATCTTCCGCGACAAGTACGTCTACAAGAGCGACGCGATGTTCGAGGTCAACGCCGAGATCTCGATCGGCCTGTGCCTCATCGACAAGGAGTCGCGGCAGCGCGTGTCGGAGCGCGCCGAGACCCGGGCGTCGCTCGTCCCGGCCTTCGAGCTCCTCAGCGTCGACGTCGACGGGCAGACGCGCGCCGTCTACTACGACGCGGCCGAGGACAGCTACTACTACGACGGCAGCGACGAGGTCGTCGCCCAGGAGCTGCTCGCGCGGATCGAGCGGACGCCGCTCGCCGCCGGCGCGCCGCTGACCTTCCGGCGCGCCGCCTCCGGCGAGCACCTGCGCAAGAACTTCCGCTTCGACTGGAACGGCGACGGCTACGTCGACAAGGCGAAGATCGACTGGGTGAGCTGGGCCGGCCACTGCAACGACAAGTCGAACCTCGAGGCCCACGGCGTCGTCATCCCGGCCGGGGACCCGGGCGTCGAGGAGTACGACGCCGCGGCCGGGAGCGTCGCCCACTACACGCGCGACCTCCTCAACGAGTTCCTCCTCAGCCTCTCGGAGCTCGGGTCGGTGATGATCGACCCGCGCAGCGGTCGGCGGCAGAACCTCTCCAACGACGTCTTCGCCGGCGCCCGCGACGACGACCGCCCCGACCGCATCGTCCTCGCGCCGCGGCTGACGATCCCCTTCCGCGACCGCCCGAACAAGCTCGAGATCCGGCGCATCGACGCGGCCGAGCGCAGCTACACCGCCGACGAGATCTTCCGCCCGAAGCTGATCGCCGAGGACGGGCGCTCGGCGACCGACAACCCGCTCTACCGCGGCACCGAGGAGGGCGACCGCGTCACCCTCGACCTCGCCGGCGCCGTCGTCCACCTCGCCCTCGAGATCCAGGTCTTCGACGCGAGCGGCTACCCGACGACGATGCGCCGCGACGTGAGCATCAATTTCGCCGAGCCGCCAGACGAGCCGGTCTTCGTCGACACGGTGCTCAAGGACGCCGGCGCCCGCGAGATCTACGAGATCTCGCTCGACCTCAAGAACCACAGGTGGATCGCCCAGCTCGTGCGCATGGAGAAGGTCGAGGGCGGCCGCAACTACCGGCCGGTCGACGTCGGCGAGCCGATCCTCCGCGACTTCGACGTCAGCGGCATCGTCGGCCAGCGCGAGGTCAGCCTCGACGACCCGGCGCTCTATATGCCCTTCATCAAGGAGGCGCTGCAGAGCGGGATCAACTTCACGTCGGAGACGGCCGACGGCGCCGGCGTCTGGAACGGCCGGACCAAGCGCCTCGTCCAGCGCACCGAGTGGCGCGACGACGACAGCCGCTGGGCGAAGATCGCCCTCGAGGTCGACGCGCGCTACGGCGGCAACCGGGGCGCCTTCCTGGTCAAGCACCGCGCCGACGGCAAGCCCGACTACTACGTGCCGCTGGCGCTGCCCTTCGACTTCGCCTGGCGCACGGACGTCGCCTTCGCGCCGATCCTCGGCGACATGATCAACTCGACGGCGAACGAGCGCGGGGTGATCAGCCACGTCGCCGGGCGCTACACGGCCGAGGCGCTGACGTCGATCTGCGACCTCCTCCACGCCGCCTTCAGCGGTCATCGCCTCCTGATCAACCACCAGGGGCGGCGCTACGCCTTCAGCGATCGCGGCGCCTGGGAGGCCGCCTGCGCCGAGCTCGGGGCGCTGCGCCAGCGCGCGCTCGGGATCGAGGAGGCGCCGCCGGAGGCCGCGATCGTCACCCTGCTCGACGTCAGCGCCCTGGTCGAGCGCAAGGGCTTCGTCCAGCACGAGGTCGTCGTCGGCGCGGCCGGGGTCGTGACGATCACCCTCGAGTCGCGCAGCGGCGACGCCGATCTCTACGTCAACGTCGGCGGCCCGGCGGCGCCGCGCGACGGCGAGTACACGCTCCTCTCCGACAACTTCAACCTGCTGCCTGAGCGCGTCGAGCTCCCGGACGTCGCGGCGGGGACGACGATCGGCGTCGCGGTCCACGGCTACAAGGCGTCGGAGTACCGCCTGCTGATCACGGGCCCGAAGGTCGGCGCGACGCCGGCGCCGACGCCCGAGGCGATCGAGCGGCGGATGCACGGCGTCGTCGCGGCCGGCGAGCTCAACCGCCTTGAGGGCATCGCGATCGCGGCCGACGGCCTCCTCGACGTCCAGCTCACGGGCTCCGGCGACGCCGACGTCTACGTCGACTTCGGCGCCGAGCCGACCGTCGAGAGCTACGCCTGGCGCCTCTACGGCGCCCACTCGAACGAGCGCGGCCAGCTCAAGGTCGCGGCCGGCGACGTCGTCCATGTGATGGTCGCCGGCTACGCGCCGACGTCGGAGTACGACCTCTTGGTGCGCTCGGTGTAGGGCACGACCGGGCGGCGCGGCGAGCTCCTCCGGGGGTTCTTCCCCCCGCATGACGCGGGCGCGCTCGTCCGATCGCGACCGCGCTGCTGACGCCCGGGACATGATCCTGAGCTCCGGGGGAGATTCACGGAGCCCCGCTCGAGCCACCTTGAGGTCGCTCTCCTCGAGACGATGTCGCGCGTGCGCGGCGTGCGAGCGGCGCAGACCCGGGGCCGCTTGACCGGAGCCGAGCGGGGTGGTTCGCTGGCGCCGCATGGCCCGCGTCCGCACCTTCGCCCGCGCCCTGAAGAACCTCTCGCTCAGCGCCGCGGCGGTCGCCGCCTCGCGCGTGCGCGGCCGCCGGGTGTCGCCGCGCTGGTCGTTCATGTTCGAGGCCGGGGTCAAGTACCTGCGCGACGGCTTCGGCTACCTCGACACCCTGCCGGTCGCTGAGCACCGCGCTGAGATGGAGGCGATGCTCCTCCCGGATCCGGCGCTGCGCGAGGTCGATCTCAAGGCGGAGACGATCGCCGGGCGCCCGGCGGAGATCATGCGGCCGCACGGGCTGCTCACCCGGCGGACAGTCCTCTACCTCCACGGCGGCTCCTACCACTACGGCTCGCCCAAGACCCACCGGCCGCTCCTGTGCCGCCTGGCGACCCGCGCGGCCGCGGAGATCGTCGCCATCGACTACCGCCTGGCGCCGGAGGAGCCCTTCCCCGCTGGGCTCGAGGACGCGGTCGCGGCCTACCAGGCGCTCCTCGAGCGCGGCACGGAGCCGTCCGCGATCGTCATCGCCGGCGACTCGGCCGGCGGCGGCCTCACCGGGGCGACGGTCCTGGCGATCCGCGAGCGCGGCCTGCCCAAGCCCGCCGGCGCGGCGCTGATCTGCCCCTGGGTCGACCTCGCCGCCCGCGAGGGCAGCATGATCCGCAACGACGCGATCGACTGGCTCGACGCCGCCACGATCGACGGCCTCGCCCGCTCCTACGCCGGCGGCGCGCCGCTCACCGATCCGCTCGTGTCGCCGCTCTACGGGATCGACAAGGGGGATGCCGCCGCCCTGCCCCCGCTCCTCGTCCAGGTCGGCTCGTACGAGATCCTCGTCGACCAGGCCGTTGAGTTCGCCGAGCGCGGCCAGGCGGCGGGCGTCGACGTCGCCCTCCGCGTCTGGGAGGACATGGTCCACGACTGGCACTTCCTCGCCAACGTCGACCCGGTCGGGCTCGCGGCGATCGAGGAGATCGCCGCCTTCGTCGCGCGGGTGACCTCGAGGTCCGCTTGACCGGGCGCCGGGGACTCGGGCGCCGCGAGGTTCTCGCCGGTATCGCCGGTGTCGCCGGGGTCGGGGCCGCGGCGGCGATCGGCTGCGCCAAGGCGCCGGCCGTCACCCGCAGCAAGACGAGCTCGCCGCAGCTCCTCGACGGGGTGATGGCGGGCGACGTCGGCGAGGACTGGGCGCTCGTCTGGGGGCGCAGCGATCGGCCGGCGCAGATGGTCGTCGAGTGGACGGCGGGGAGCCGCAGCGGCCGCGTCGTCGGCCCGGTCGTCGGCGACGCGAGCGGCTTCACCGGCACGACCCGCCTCGTCGACCTCCCGCCGGGCGCCGACGTCGACTACCGGGTGACCTTCGAGGAGGTCCACGGCCGCGGCGCGTCGGCGCCGGCGACCGGCCGCCTGCGCACCGCGCCGAGCGAGGCCCGCGACCTCGAGATCCTCTGGGGCGGCGACACCTGCGGCCAGGGCTTCGGCGTCGGCGAGCCGGCCGAGCCGGGCGTCGACGAGGTCGGGGTGATCGGCCTCAAGACCTACGCGAGCATGGCTGAGCACGACGCCGACCTGATGATCCACTGCGGCGACCTGGTCTACGCCGACAGCCCGATCCCGCGGGCGATGCTCCTCCCCGACGGCACGCTGTGGCGCAACCGCACCGCGCCGCACCGCGACAAGGTCGCCGAGACCCTAGAAGAATTCCGCGCCGCCTACCGCTACAACTTCCTCGACGACAGCTTCGCCCGCTTCCACCGCCAGGTCGCGACGATCTTCGCCTGGGACGACCACGAGGTGCTCAACAACTGGTACCCCGGGGAGGTCCTGCCGGCGGAGGATCGCCGCTACACGGAGCGCAGCGTCGACGTCCTCGCGGCGCGGGCCCGCCAGGCCTTCCGCGAGCACACGGCGATCGCCGGGCCGTCGATCCACCGGGTGATCCGCTACGGCCCGCTCCTCGACGTCTTCGTCGTCGACATGCGCTCGTTCCGCGGCCCCAACGGACCTGGCCTAGAGGACACTAAGGGTCCGGCGACGGCCTTCCTCGGGAGCGCCCAGGCGTCCTGGCTCGCGGCGTCGCTGGCGGGCTCGCGGGCGCTGTGGAAGCTCGTCGTCGCCGACATGCCGCTCGGGCTGACGATCCCCGACGGCGACGCGGCGATCGAGGCGCTCGCCAACGGCGACCCGGGGCCGCCGCGCGGGCGCGAGCTCGAGCTCGCCGGGCTCCTCGCGCAGCTCCGCGCTGGGGGCGTGCGCAACCTGGTCTTCGTCACCGCCGACGTCCACTACACCGCAGCCCATCGCTACGACCCGGCGCGGGCGATCTTCAGCGACTTCGACCCCTTCTGGGAGTTCGTCTCGGGGCCGCTCCACGCCGGCACCTTCGGGCCCAACGAGCTCGACCCAACCTTCGGGCCCGAGCTGCGCTTCATCAAGGCGCCGCCGCCAGGGGAGGGCAACCTGCCGCCGTCGGCGGGCTACCAGTTCTTCGGTCAGATCCAGATCGCCGCCAGCGGCCTGATGACCGTGACCCTGCGCGACCGCGAGGACGCGGCGCTGTGGTCGATCGACCTGCCGGCGAACGAGCGCGTCTAGGCGCCGTCGCGCTCCGCGAGGGCGCGTCGTCGCCCTGTCCGACTATCGCGGGCTGGCGTGCACCTTGGCGAGGGGCGAGGCCTTGGGTGCGCGAGGGGAGCCCCTAGGCGCCGCGGGCCGCCCGCTCAGCCAGGTACTCGCGGGTGCGCTTGGCGTAGGCCCGCCACGAGTGCTCGATCCACTCGTAGTCCTTGGGGCCGAGCGCGCGGATCACCTTGGCCGGGTTGCCGACGACGAGCTCGCCGCGGCGGACGACCTTGTTCGGCGGGACCAGGGCGCCGGCGCCGACGAAGGCGCCCGACTCGACGACGGCGTTGTCGAGGACGATCGCCCCCATGCCGATCAGGCACTCGTCGCCGATCGTGCAGCCGTGGAGGATCACCCCGTGGCCGACCGTCACCCGCGAGCCGACCGTCGTCGCCGACAGCCCCTCGGTCGCGTGGATCATCGCGCCGTCTTGGATCGACGTCTCGTCGCCGATGATGATCGCCGCGTCGTCGCCGCGGAGGACGGCGCTCGGCCAGACGCTCGAGCCGGCGCCGATCGTCACGTCGCCGATCAGCGTCGCCCGGACGTGGATGAAGGCCGACGGATCGACCCGCGGGGCGCGCCCCTGGAAGGCCTCGAGCATCGCCGGCCTACCCGCTGGTGAGGACGATGTAGACGACGATGCCGACGCCGACGATCGCGACGATGATCAGCCACAGCGGCGCCGACGACTGCTCGGTGGCCGTGGGCATCGGCGGGCTCAGGGGCGTCGACGGCTTCGACGTCGGCGACGACGAGGCGACGCGCCGCGGCGAGCCCTTGGGCACCGCCGGGTACGAGGTCGGCCCCGCCGGCTTCCCCTGGTTGGGGTCGTCCGCGTCCTTGGGCTTGCCGACCTCGGGGAGGTCGAGGCCGAGGGCGTCGGCCATCGACGGCAGGTCGGGGGCCGTGGGCGCGGGCGCGGGCGTCGGCGACAGGCCGAGGGTCCCCGAGCCCGGGCTGAAGGCGTCGAGGTTGATCGGCATCGACGGGTCGCTGCCGACGGCCTGCGCGGGCGCCATGCTCGAGCCGGCGCTGACGACCGGCTGCGAGCCCGCGGGCGCCTCGCCGATCGACTTGAAGTTCATCATCTCCTCTTGGATGAGGTCGATGATCAGGTTGCCGCCGCCCGGCGACAGCTCGTTCTCCGTCTGCCGGCGCTGGGCCTCGAGCTCGCGCTCGCGCAGCTCTCGCAGCGGCCGGACGAGCTCGATGACGTCGCGGGCCCCGACCATCATCCGCTTCGAGAAGAGGAAGGCGAGGAGGTCGTGGGCGAACTCGTCGGCGGTCTGGTAGCGCTGATTCACGTCCTTGGTCAGCGCCTTCATGATGATCTTCTCGAGCTCCTTGGGGACCTCCTTGTTGAAGGAGCGGATGCTCGGGATCTCGCCGGCGCGGACCATGGCGATCGTCTGGAAGTCGTTCTTCCCCTTGAAGAGGCGGCGCCCGGTGAGCATCTCGAAGGCGAGGATGCCGACGGCGTAGATGTCGGAGCGGTGGTCGACCTGCTTGGCGAAGGCGGCCTCCGGCGAGAGGTAGGCGTACTTGCCCTTGACCACGCCGGGGTCGGTCGACTCGAGCTGCGTCGTCGCCTTGGCGAGGCCGAAGTCGGTCAGCTTCACCTCGCCGTTCCACGACACGAGGATGTTCGGCGGCGACACGTCGCGGTGGACGATGCCGAGGGGCTCGCCGGTCCTGCTGTCCTTAAGCTCATGGGCGTAGTGGAGGCCCTTGAGCATCTCGTTGAGGATCCACACCGCCTGCGGCACCGGCAGCGACTTGCCCTGCTGCGCCTGGAACTCGAGGATCGACTTGAGGTTCGTCCCCTCGACGAACTCCATGACGATGAAGTAGGTGTTCTCCGTCTCGCCGATATCGAACACCGAAACGATGTTCGCGTGGTTGAAGTGCAGCGAGATCCGGGCCTCGTCGAGGAACATCCGGATGAAGCGATCATCCTTGATGAGCCCGGGGAGGATGCGCTTGATGGCGACCTTCTTCGAGAAGCCGGCCATCGACTCGGACTCGGCGACATAGACCTCGGCCATGCCGCCAGCGTCGAGCTTATAGAGAGGGCGATAACGTTGCGTCATGGCGCGTGGGATGGGGAGGGGCGCTGCCCGTGCCGCCGCGGGAGCATACCTTATACGTTAGGGACCCGCTGAGGTTCTCAGCGGTCTGACGGCGCAGATCCGACGCCGGCCCGCAGGTGCTGGCGCGTCAGCGCGTGGCGGCCGCGGGGGTCGTCTTGCGGTCGTCTCCGCCCGCGCCGGCCTCGTCTTGCGGGGGGTCATATTGGGTGAGGATCAGGCGGACCACGCCGAGCCAGACGTCGCTCTCAAGGACGAGCGGGATCCGCCGTCCGTCGTCGCTGACCCAGACGCGCATTTTATACACCTTTTTGCCGGGTAAAGGCGCCCCGAAGCTGTCGACCCGCGTGATCGTCCCTGCGAGCTCGTAGACATCATCACTGCGCAGGCCCAGGGCGGTGCCGATCCCGGGCATGGGATCGAGCTTGGTCTTGCCCTTGCCCTCGACGTCGACGCGGAGGAGGACCTTGCCGTCGAGGCCGTAGACCCGCGCTCGCTCGCCGGGCGCGAGGTCGAGGGCGCGCACCCAGGCCATCACCGACAGGGAGTCGAAGGTGTCGACGGGGATCCGCTTGCGCAGGGTGGTCTCGCGGGTCTTGTCGTCGACGCGCTTGTCGTGGATCTCGACGTAGCCGCGGCCGCCGAAGGTCGTGTTGACCTCGCGGTAGCGGTCGCGGCCGAGGCCGGTGCGCTCGGTCTCCGCTTGGGTCGTGATCGACGCGCCGGTGTCGGCGTCGATCACCGACTTGATCGTGTACGTGAGGGTCGTCAGGAGCGAGACGACGCCGCCGGTCTTGGCGAAGCCCTCGAGGCGGACGCGGTCGGCGCTGCCGAAGGGGCCAGGCTCGCGGGCGACGACCGCGGCCTCGGCGACGCCGGTCGGGTTGCCGCTGAAGGTGACGTCATAGCGGAAGCGCTCCCCCGGGCGGAGGCTGTCGCCGAAGGGCTCCGGCCTCGGGATCAGCGGGTAGCGGCGGCGGCGATCGACGAAGGGGGGCTCCGCGAGCGCGCCGCTCCAGCCGATCGCCGGGCCGATCACCCCGGTGACGCCGGCGAAGCGATCGTCGTAGCCCGGGACCACCGGCGGCTCGCCGAGGCGCGGGAGCTTGGCGAGGTCGGCGGCGGCGATCGCCGGGGCGAGGCCCTGGGCCTCGCGCTTCCCCGGGTGCTTGGGCTT
>JAGQIT010000176.1:8754-10565 GCA_020431135.1 Myxococcales bacterium
TCCTTGGCCTCCGCCGCGGCGTCGTCGCTCGCGTCCGCCTCGTCCGCGCCGTCGGTCTCCGCGCGCGGACCCTTCGACGGCGAGAGGTGGACGCGGCCCTTGTCGGTCGCTGGCTCGGCGCTGGCCGGCGGCGCGGCGAGGGTGAGGGTGAAGAGCGCGGCGACGGCGAGCGCGGCCCGTGACGAGCGCTGCGCCGCGCCCTCCGCTCGCCCGGCGAGGTCTGCGAGGGCGGGCCGGGACGCTGTCCCGCCGCGGCTGCGTCGCGTGAGCATCGAGACGTCATGGTAGGATCCTCGGCCCTTTCGCGCTACCGGCGACGACGTCGATGCAACCGACAAGCCCGCATCTCCCGAGCAGCCCGCGTCCAGATCCGCGCCAGAGGCACGACGCCCAGCGCCGCCTCGTGATCAGCCAAGGCGACCCCGAGGGGATCGGCCCCGAGCTCCTCCTGCGGATCGCCGACGCCGGCCTCCTCAGCGAGGGCGATCGCGTCTTCGCCGACGGCGAGCTCCTCGCGGCGCTGTCGACGAGGCTCGGCACCGCCTGGGCGCGCCGCGGCTGGGCCGCCCTGCGGCCGTACCTCGCGCCGGATCTGCCCTCGCCCTTGACGCAGGTGACGGCGCTCGCGCGGGCCGTCGATCATCTCCTCGCCGACCCCGAGCCCGACGGCGTGGCCCTCGTCACGGCGCCGATCGACAAGGCCCGCTGCCGCGCCGAGGGCTTCGCGTTCCCTGGGCACACCGAGTACCTCGCCGATCGCGCTGGCGCCGACGAGGTCGCGATGTTGATGGTCGGGCCGCGCCTGCGCGTCGTCCCGGCGACGATCCACATGCCGCTGCGCGAGGTCCCCGACGCCCTCACGCGCGAGCGGATCATCAGCGCCGGGCGCCTGCTGGCGATCTCCCTCCACCGCGACTTCGGCATCGACGCGCCGACGATCGGCGTCCTCGGCCTCAACCCGCACGCCGGCGAGCGCGGCCTCCTCGGGCGCGAGGAGGAGACGACCGTCGCCCCGGCGATCGCCGCCCTGCGGGCTTGGGCCGCCGAGCACGACGTCCAGGTCAGCTTCGAGGGCCCGCTGCCGGCCGACTCCGCGTTCCCGCTGCACGCCAACGGCCGCTTCGACGGCCTCGTGGCGATGTATCACGACCAGGGCCTCGGCCCCTTCAAGCTCCTCCACATGCACGACGGCGTCAACATGACCCTCGGGCTCCCCTTCATCCGCACCTCCCCCGATCACGGCACGGCCCGCGACATCGCCGGCCAGGGGATCGCCGACCCGACGAGCATCTTTGAGGCGGTCACCCTCGCCCGCGGGCGGGCCTCGTTCGCGCTATGAGCGGCGGCGACGGGGAGGGCTCGGGGGGCGGCGGCGCGGCGACGCGGCGCAAGAGCAAGAAGAGGGCGAAGAAGGTGACGACGGCCGGGGCGGAGACGACCTCGGCGAAGACGGCGTCGAAGAGGACGGCGGCGAAGTCGAAGAAGACGGCGGCGAAGTCGAAGAAGACGGCCGCGTCGACGTCCGCGAGCGCGCCGCCTGCTCGCGTCGCGGCGCCCCCGTCCGCACCCGCGCCCGTCTCGGCGCCGCCGGCGACGGAGGTCGAGAACAGGAGGGCGAAGAAGAAGCCGGTCGTGCGGGCGCCGACCGAGATCAAGATCCGCGGCGCGCGGACCCACAACCTCCAGGGGATCGACCTCGACATCCCGCGCGACGAGCTCGTCGTGATCACCGGCCCGTCGGGCTCGGGGAAGTCGAGCCTCGCCTACGACACGATCTTCGCCGAGGGCCAGCGGCGCTACGTCGAGAGCCT
>JAGQIT010001479.1 GCA_020431135.1 Myxococcales bacterium
CCTCGGGGTTCTCGTAGAGGAGCGGGATCGCCTCGCGGGCCTCCATCGTCAGGGCGCTGTGCGTCGTCGTCAGGACGTCGAGGTGGAGGAGGACGATGATCGTCCGCTCGACCGAGCCGCGGATCGCGTCGGTGAGCTGGCCGAGCATGCGCGCGAGGTTCGAGCGCGTGTCCTCCTCATCACGCGGGCGGCCGTCGACGATGACGATCTTCGGCGCCTTGCCCTGGCCGAGGCGGCCGCCCCGACGCAGGCGCCCGCGCAGCGCCAGATAGAGGTAGAGCGAGAGCTCCTTGTCGCAGACCGCGAGGCAGCTCATGCCCTGGCGCAGGCGCTCCTCGAGGTAGGCGACGTCGGCGGCGCAGGCGAGCTCGACGGCGTCCTCGATCCGGAGGTCGCGCGGCAGGCTGGCGATCGGCAGCGTGCGATCCACCGGCGCCTACACCTTGACCTTGATCGTCAGCTCGAGCTCGCCGCCCTCGCCCTGGCCCTCGTGGATGCTCTCGATCTCGCCCATCGCCGCGGCCTTGCGCTTGAGGGCGTCGACGTAGACCCGCTGGAGCGCGCTCTGGACGGCCTCGCGGACCTCCGCCTCGGCGCCGACGACCTTGGCCGCGACCTCGCGGCTGAGCTCGCGCCGAGCCTTGTCGCCCTGCTGCGCGAGCCGCCCCTCGAGCTCGCCCTGGTTGGTCGTCCGCACCGAGACCTCGCGCCCCGCCGTGGCCTTGGCGGTGACGGTCTTGCCGTCGGCGCTGAGCTCGACGTCGACGCCGGCGATCGTCGTCCGCATCGCCCCGTCGCCGGCCTCGGTCCAGCCGGCGGCCGCGAGCTGCTCGCGGAGGAGCGCGAGCATCTCGGCCTCCGGGAGGATCTCGAGGATCCCGACGTCCATCGAGATCCCGTCCTCGGACTCGATCTTCTCCGACGCGCTGTGCCACACCGGCTGCGGCCAGCGGATTCGATAGCCTCGGCTCATAGCTTCCCTCGGCGGCTATCCTAGCCGATTGGCCAGAGCCCCGGCGAGGGCGCGGAGGCGGGGCAATTGCGGGCGGAGGGGCTCGACCGCCTCGAGGACGATCTGGGCCTCCTCGTAGCGCGGGTCGCCGTAGGCCTCGCGGGCGAGGCGATCGCGGAGCTCGAAGAGGCGCGGGCCGAGGTCGACAATTTCGGCGTAGGCGCGGCGGAGCGCGTCGCGTTGGACGAGGCCGGAAAATTCCCGGAGGTTGCCGAGGTCATGGACGATCTCCGCGGGCGCCCGCGCCCACAGGCCGCGGGCGCTCGTCAGCCGCGTGAAGAGCTCGACGAAGGGGGCGACGAGATCGAGCCGCTCGGCGCGATCGAGGGCGTCGAGGTGGCGTCCGAGGACGCCGGCGATGGCCCGCGTCCGGAGGATCCGCGCCGGGACCTCGGTCTCGCGCGGGATCGCGGCGATGCGCGCGACCCAGGCGTCGACGAGCAGCGCCTCGGCGCACTCGAGGAGGAGGACGTTCGCCGGCTCGAGGAGGCGATCGAGGCCGCTGTCGATCGTCTCGTCGTCGCCGCCGTCCTCGAGCCGGTCGTCGAGGACGACGAGGAGGGCGAGCGGCGAGCCGAGGGCGAGGCGGCGGCGGAGGTCGTCGGCGATCTCGGCCGGCATCGCCGAGCGCCGGAGGTTCTCGGCCGCGAGCGCGTAGAGGAGCCAGTCGCCGGTGTCGGTGTCGGCGACCTTGACGACCCGTCGGATCTGCCGCCGCGCCCAGCGGCTCGCCCCGCCGCCGGCGTCGACGCGGGCGTCGCGGGCGAGGCCGGCGAAGCGCGGCGTCAGCTCGGTCCACAGGCCGTAGGTCGCGGCCGTGAAGCGCAGGCGGAAGGCGCCGCAGCGCTCGCGATCCCAGATCCGCCCGCGGAAGCGCCGGCCGCCGCGGAGGATCGTCCTCTCGCGCCGTCCGCCGTCGACGAGGAAGCGGAGGGCGACGGCGCCGAGGCGGCGGGCGGCGACCTCGACGAGCTCCGGGCGCGGGCGGGTGACCGCCTCCTCGGGATCGATCCGCACGGCGCGGCCGCGGCTGAGGAGGTCGAGGACCTCGAGGGCGTGGCCCTCGTCGACGCTGATCCGCAGACCCACGTCCGCAGGCTAGCAGCGCGCCGGCGCGGCTGACAGCGCCGTCGCGGCGACCGGTCACCGCGCGAAATCCACCGCGAGGCGCCCCGCGCAGCGCTCCGCCGCGCGCCCGACGTGCGGTCAGCCGCGGCGCTCGATCGTCGCCCCGTCGGCGGTCGTCGCCGCGCCCGCTTCGTCCGCGACCGCGGCGCCGACCGGCGCGAGCACCCCCTCGCCGAGCACCGCCCCGCCGACGACGATCGCCCCGTCCTCGGTCGCCCCGACGAAGGACTCGACCCGCTCGTAGCGGACCCGCCAGCGGACCGCGAGGGCGGCGTCGGCGGGATCGAGGGTGAGGCGGACGATCCGCGGGTTGTCGCCGACGCCGAGGCGATCGTCGGCGA
>JAGQIT010000177.1:0-362 GCA_020431135.1 Myxococcales bacterium
GCCCCTCCTGGAGCGAGACAGACACGGCCAAGAGCCACCCCACCCGACGCGTCGCGGACGGCGCGACGAACACAACCAACCGCAAGAGCACAGAGAGGCCTTTCGATGCATCAGAGCGCGTTCATCTACGACGCCATACGGACCCCGCGGGGCAAGAACAGGGGCGGAGCGCTGCACGGGACGAAGCCGGTCGATCTGATCGTCGGGCTCCTGCGCGAGCTCGAGCCGCGGCACCGCGGACTCGACCTCGAGCGGGTCGACGACATCGTCCTCGGGGTCGTCTCGCCGGTCGGCGAGCAGGGCGGCGACATCGCTCGCACCGCGGTGCTCGTCTCCGGGCTCCCTGAGAGCGTCCCCGGGGT
>JAGQIT010000177.1:414-4290 GCA_020431135.1 Myxococcales bacterium
TCGGGCTCCGACGACCTCGTGCTCGCCGGCGGCGTCGAGTCGATGTCGCGGATCCCGCTCGGCTCCGACGGCGGCGCCTACGTCTCGGATCCGACGACGGTCTACGACGCCTACTTCGTCCCGCAGGGGATCAGCGCCGACCTCGTGGCGACGATCGAGGGCTTTCGCCGCGCCGACGTCGACGCCTACGCCTGCGCGTCGCAGGAGCGGGCGGAGAACGCCTGGCGCAGCGGCTACTTCGGCCGCTCGGTCGTCCCGGTCAAGGACCTCAACGGCCTGACGATCCTCGATCACGACGAGCACCGCAGGCCCGGGTCGACCGTCGACTCGCTTGCCAAGCTGCGCCCGGCGTTCACGGCGATGGGCGACCTCGCCGGCTTCGACGCCGTCGCCCTGCAGAAGTACCACTACGTCGAGAAGATCGACCACGTCCACACCGCGGCGAACTCGTCGGGGATCGTCGACGGCGCGTCGCTGATGGTCCTCGGCAACGAGCGCGTCGGCGCCGAGCTCGGCCTGCGGCCGCGCGCGCGGATCGTGTCGATGGCGGCGATCGGCAGCGAGCCGACGATCATGCTCACCGGGCCGACGCCGGCGACGAAGCGGGCGCTCGCGCGGGCCGGCCTCAAGATCCAGGACATCGACCTCTTCGAGGTCAACGAGGCGTTCGCCTCGGTCGTGCTCAAGTGGATGCGCGACCTCGACGTCCCCCACGACCGGGTCAACGTCAACGGCGGCGCGATCGCGATGGGCCACCCGCTCGGGGCGACCGGCGCGATCATCCTCGGCACCCTCCTCGACGAGCTCGAGCGCCGCCAGCTCCGCTACGGCCTGGCGACGCTCTGCGTCGGCGCAGGCATGGGGATCGCGACGATCATCGAGCGTCTTTAGACGTCACGCGAGAGGAACGAAGAGATGACCACCGAGGCAAAGAGCACGGCGATCCGCTGGACCCGCGACGACGACGGCGTCGTCACCTTGACGATCGATGACCCCTCGTCGAGCGCCAACACGATGAACACCGCGTACATCGAGTCGATGGAGGCGAGCGTCGCTCGCCTCGAGGCCGAGCGCGAGACGATCACGGGGGTGATCCTCGCCAGCGCGAAGAAGAGCTTCTTCGCCGGCGGCGACCTCCAGATGCTCCGCGAGGGGAGCCGCGACAACGTCCAGGAGCAGACGACGCGGATCGAGCGGGTGAAGGACCACTTCCGCCGCCTCGAGAGGCTCGGGCGCCCGGTCGTCGCGGCGATCGGGGGCGCGGCGCTCGGCGGCGGCCTCGAGGTCGCCCTCGCCGCCCACCACCGGATCGTCGCCGACGTCCCGGGCGTGCAGATCGGCTGCCCCGAGGTCACGCTCGGGCTCCTCCCCGGCGCCGGCGGGATCACCCGCACGGTGCGGATGCTCGGGCTCCAGCGGGCGCTGACCGAGGTCATCCTCACCGGCGCCAAGTACAGGCCGAAGGACGCCCTCAAGGTCGGCCTCGTCGACGAGGTCGTCGACAGCGTCGATGCGCTCGTGCCGCGGGCGAAGGCCTGGATCGCCGCCAACCCGGCCCCGGAGAAGCCCTGGGACGTCAAGGGCTTCAAGATCCCCGGCGGCAACGCGGCCCACCCGAAGATCGCGATGATGATCCCGGCGATGGTCGGCAACCTGCGCAAGCAGCTCAAGGGCGCGCCGCTGCCGGCCCCGCGGGCGGCGCTCGCCGCCGCCGTCGAGGGCTCGCTCGTCGACTTCGACACCGCGTCGACGATCGAGACCCGCTACCTCGTCGACCTCTGCTGCGGCCAGGTCGCGAAGAACATGATCAAGGCGTTCTTCTTCGACCTCAAGGAGATCAACGCGGGCGCGAGTCGGCCGCAGGGGATCCCTACGCACACGGCGCGCAAGGTCGGCGTCCTGGGGGCGGGGATGATGGGCGCAGGGATCGCCTACGTCGCCGCCAAGGCCGGCTGCGAGGTCGTCCTCAAGGACCTCTCCCTCGAGCGCGCGCAGGCCGGGAAGGGCTACGCCGAGACGGTCGAGGCCAAGGCGCTGAAGCGCGGCAAGACGACGCCGGAGCGCTCCGCCGAGCTCCTCGCCCGCATCCACCCGACCTCGGATCCGGCGGACTTCGCCGGCGTCGACCTCGTCGTCGAGGCGGTCTTCGAGAGCGTCGAGCTCAAGCAGCGCGTCTTCCAGGAGATCCAGGACGTCGCCCTGCCGACGGCGCTCCTCGCCTCGAACACGTCGACGCTGCCGATCCGCCTGCTCTCCGAGGGGGTCGAGCGCCCCGGCGACTTCGTCGGCCTCCACTTCTTCTCGCCGGTCGACAAGATGCGCCTCGTCGAGATCGTCCGCGGCAGCAACACCTCCGACGAGGCGCTCGCGCGGGCCTTCGACTTCGTCCTCCAGATCCGCAAGACGCCGATCGTCGTCAACGACGCCCGCGGCTTCTTCACCTCGCGGGTGATCGGCCGCTTCACGGCGGAGGCCGTCGCCGCGGTCGGCGAGGGCGTCGAGCCGGCGTCGATCGAGCAGGCCGCGCTGCAGGCGGGCTACCCGACGGGCGCCCTGCAGCTCCTCGACGAGCTCACGCTGACGCTCACGCAGAAGATCCAGCGCGAGAACAGGAGCGCCATCGAGGCGGAGGGCGGCACCTACGTCGCGCACCCGTCGGAGGCCGTGCTCGATCGGATGATCGACGAACTCAAACGCCCCGGTCGGCGCGCGGGCGGCGGCTTCTACGACTACGACGCGGAGGGCAAGCGCGTCGGCGTCTGGCCCGGCCTGCGCGGGGCGTTCAAGTCGGGCTCGCGGACGATCCCGCTGATCGACCTCCAGGAGCGGATGCTCTTCGCCGAGGCGATCGACAGCGTCCGCTGCCTCGACGACGGCGTCCTGACCTCGGCGGCCGACGCCAACATCGGCTCGATCTACGGGATCGGCTTCCCGGCGTGGACCGGCGGGGTGCTCCAGTACATCAACCAGTACGAGGGCGGCCTGCGGGGCTTCGTCACCCGGGCGCGCGAGCTCGCGGCGGCCTACGGCGCGCACTTCGAGCCGCCGGCGTCGCTCGTCGCCAAGGCTGAGGCCGGCGAGACTTACTGAGAAGGCTGACGAAGCAGGCAGGCATGGACTTCGCGCTCTCGCCCGACCTCAAGGCGCTCCAGGAGCGGACCCGCCGGTTCATCGCCGACGTGGTCATCCCCTACGAAGACGACCCTCGACAGGGGCCCCACGGCCCCGAGGAGGCGCTGCGCGACGAGCTGGTCGGGCGGGCGCGGGAGGCCGGCCTGCTGACGCCGCACGGCCCGCGCGAGTACGGCGGCCTCGGCCTGTCGCACCGCGCCAAGGCCGTGGTCTTCGAGGAGGCGGGCTACTCCCCGCTCGGGCCGGTGGCCCTCAACATCCACGCCCCGGACGAGGGGAACATCCACCTCCTCGACGTCGTAGCGACTCCGGCGCAGCGCGAGCGCTGGCTGCGGCCGCTCGTCGACGGGAGCGCGCGCTCGTGCTTCGCCATGACCGAGCCGGATCCGGGGGCTGGCTCGGATCCGACGATGTTGGCGACGACGGCGACCCGCGACGGCGACGACTTCATCATCCGCGGGACCAAGTGGTTCATCACCGGCGCGGTCGGGGCGAAGATCGCGATCATCATGGCCAAGCTCGAGGATGGCTCGGCGACCATGTTCCTCAGCGACATGGACGCGCCGGGGATCGACATCGAGCGGCAGATGGACGCCCTCGACACCTGCTTCACCGGCGGCCACGCGGTCGTCCGCTTCGACGGCCTGCGGGTGGCGAAGGGCGACGTCCTCGGGAGCTTGGGCGAGGGCTTCCGCTACGCCCAGGTGCGCCTCGCCCCGGCGCGCCTCACCCACTGCATGCGCT
>JAGQIT010001480.1 GCA_020431135.1 Myxococcales bacterium
TCGAGGCCGGCGACAGCGAGCGCGCGCGGAGTTGGCTCGCCGAGGCCGACCTCGACCCGACCACCGCGGCGATCTTCGCGGCCTGGGCCCGCTTCGTCGACGGCGAGACGATGGGCGCCCTCGCGGAGCTCGCCGCGCTGCCGCAGCGCCACCCGCGGGTCGCCTACCTCCAGGGCCTCGCGCTCGTCGAGCAGCGCCGCCTCGACGAGGCCGGGCCGTGGATCGAGCGGGCGCGCCGCTTCTACCCCGGCTGGGTCGAGCTCGAGGTCGCGTCGGCCCGGGTCGCGATCGAGACCGGCGATCGCGTCGCCGCGCTCCGCCGCCTCCAGGGCCTCGCCGAGGAGGAGAGCTTCGCGCCGCGGGCGTGGACCGGGCTCGGCGAGGCCTACCTCGCGCAGGGCGACGCGGCGTCGCTGCCCAAGGCCCACAAGGCGCTCAAGCGGGCGGTCGAGCGCGAGCCCCGGGCGGCCGAGGCGATGCTCCGCCTCGCCGAGGTCTGGCAGCGCTGGCGGCGGACCGACCCCGAGGGCGAGCGCCGTGCCCTCGAGTGGCTGGAGAAGGCCGTCGAGACCGCCCCCGAGGTCGCCCGCTACCGCCTCGCGCTCGCCCGCTACCTCGTCGACATCGGCGAGTTCCGCCGCGCCGAGGGGCTCCTGCGCGAGCTCGTCGACGCCCCCGGGGTCGACGCCCAGCCGGCGCTGGTCCTCGCCCACCTCGCGCTCGAGCAGGCCCGCGTCCGCGAGGTGCTCCCTGACGACTTCGACGGCTGGCTGGCGGCGGCGCGGGAGCTCGGCGCCGACGACGACGCGCTCCTCCGCCTCGAGGCCCGGGCGGCGCTCGTCGGCCGGCGCTGGAACGAGCTCACCCGCCTGCGCAAGGAGCTCGGGCGCAAGGTCGAGGCGCTGCCGGACGACGTCGAGATCCGCGTCCTCTACGCGCGCACGCTGATGGCCCAGCGCGACGACGAGGAGGCGCTGAAGGTCGTCCGCCGCGGGATCTACAGCGAGGAGGACGGCGACGGCCGCCTCTTCCTCGCCCTCGCCGAGCTCGAGGCCCGCGACGCCAAGCGCAAGCAGGGGGCGCTCCACGCCCGCGCCGCCTGGAACCGCCTCAAGGAGTCGGAGCGGCCGACCGTCGAGCTCCTCGCCGCCGCCGACCTCGGCGCGTCGCTCTTCGTCCGCACCGAGAACGACGCGGCCGCGCGGGCGCTCGTCCGCGACCTCACCCGCCACCTGCCGCTCCACGGCGACGCCTGGCGGATCCGGGCGCGGACCGAGCTCGCCCTCGGCGACGGCAGCGACGCCAAGCGATCGATCGAGAAGGCCGCGGCCCTCGCCCCGCACAACCCGCGGATCCACGCGATGCGCGGGCAGATCCTCCTCCGCTTCGGCGCCAGCAAGCGCGCGGTGCCGGCGTTCGAGAAGGCGATCGAGCTCGGCGGCGACCTCCCGGACGCCGATCGCTGGCGCAAGCTCCTGCGCAAGACGAAGCGCTGACGTCGGCGGCCGCGCTCGCGTCTTCGCTCGGCAGCGACGCGCCGTCGCGTCGACGATCGCAGGCCCGTCGACGAAGCGCTGACGTCGGGCGGCCGCGCTCGCGTC
>JAGQIT010001481.1 GCA_020431135.1 Myxococcales bacterium
GAGGCGGTCGCCGGCGACGGCGGCGAGCTCGTGCTCCCCCTCGGTGAGCTCACGCGTGACACCGTCGTCGTCGTCCGCGTCGCCAAGCAGCACCGCGCGGCCGGCGACGCGCCGGCGCTCATCGACAGCGCGGTCCAGCTCGTCGCCGCGACGGCGACGCTGGTCGAGCCCGATCCGGCGCCGGCGATCGAGCTCCGGGTGACGATGCTCGACGGCGCGACGACCGGCTACGTCGAGGTTGTCGGCGGCCAGCCGGGGGTCTTCTACCACCTGCGACGGAGCGCCGACGGCGAGGACCTCGGGCCCCCCGCCTACGTCCACCAGATCGACGACACCAACGCCGACTTCAACAAGGGGGTCGGCCAGCTCGCGGTCGGCGTCGATCTCGTGGTCACCGGGGCGCGCAGCGGGATCGTCACCGGTCAGGTCGATCGTCGACGGCCGCCGAACCCGGTGATCCCGACGCCGCCGATCGAGGCCGGGGCGCGCCTGCACCTCCACGCGGTCAAGGGGCAGACGCGCGTCCACGTCGCGCTCGCGCAGACCGCTGAGATCACCGCGGTGCCGGCGATCGCCAACGAGCGCGTCGGCGTCGACAAGGGCGCGCCGGCGCGGATCGAGGTGCGGCCGAGCTCGGACGCGGATCGCTACGAGCTCTGGCTCGGCGACGCGGCTGTCGGCGAGGCGCAGGCGGGCGACGGCGGCGACCTCGTGCTCGTCAGCGAGCCGGTGGCGGTCGACACCGACTTCGTCGTCGTCGTCAGCCCGACCGTCGATCGCGGGATCCCGGTCCACCGGGCCGTCGACGTCAGCGTCCCGCTGCGGCCGCAGACCTCGCTGCGGGCGCGGATCGTCGACGCCGAGGCGCTCGGCGGCGAGGACGACGCGACGCGGCGCGTCACCTACGGCGATCGGGTCGACGTCAAGATCGCGGGGACGGAGGCGGACGTCGACTACCGCTTGGTCGAGCTCGTCGACGGCGAGCCCGCGTACTCGGGGCTCGTCCGCGGCACCGGCAAGGCGATCGTCATCACGACGCAGCCGCTCCTCGAGGACGTGGTCCTGCGCGTGCGGGCGATCCGGCGGTACTACGGCGCGGACGACGAGCTCGCGGAGCCGCGGCAGGTGCTCGAGGCGAGCATGCCGGTGGCCGTGCGGGCGAACTGCGCGGTCGCGGTCGCGGTCGATCCGGCGGCGATCGTCGACTACGCGGCGACCCCGTCGCTGGCGCTGAGCGACACCCAGAAGAGCGCGACCTACAGCGCCTTCGTCCGGGCAGTCGCCGACGCCGAGCGGATCTTCGCCGGCGACGGCTTCGTCGGCGACGATGTGGCGGTCGCGGTCGCCGAGGGGGTGCCCGTCGTGCGCGTCGTCCGGCCGCCAAAGACCGAGCTGTGGGCGGAGCTCGCGGGTTTTGTCGAGGTCGGCGAGGCCCTCGCGGGGACCGGGGGCGCGCTCGCCCTCCCGCTCGGCGAGATCACGGCCGACACCCTGGTTCTCGTCCGCGCCGCGAAGGAGCACGCGGCGGCGCCGGCGAGCGCCGTCCAGCTCGCGGCGGCGCGGCTAATCCTCGTCCGCCCGAACCCGGCGCCGGGCCTCAGCCTGGCGATCGCGGGCGTCGGCGCGGAGGCGGGGGCGAGCGTCGAGCTCCGCGACGGCGAGCCGGGCGTCCTCTACCAGCTCCTCGACGGCGAGGGCGCGCCGCTCGGCGAGCCGCTCTACGTCCACGGCATGACGTCGGGCTCCGACAGCCTCGGGCGCGGCGTCGGCGAGCTGCGGATCGAGGTCGACATGGCCGTCGCGCGGCCGCCCGAGGGCGACGCGGCGATCGCTGAACCGCGGGTCGACGGGCTCTCGCTCGCCGCAGGGGACAGCCTGGAGATCCAGGCGAGGCGGGCGCTGACCGGCGTCGAGGCCCCGCTCACGGGCGCCGCGACGATCGACGCGCTGCCGGAGATCGCCGCCGCGTCGCCGACGGTCACGGCCGGAGAGAGCGCGTCGATCGTCGTCAAGGCGAGCGTCGCCGAGCAGCGCTACCAGCTCTACCAGCTCGTCAACGGGGCCGAGCCGCTCACCGAGGCGGTGGCGGGCGACGGCGGCGACCTGTCCCTTGAGACCGGAGCTCTCGAGGCGAGCGCGGAGTTCGTCGTCGAGGTCTCGCGCGCCGCCGCCGAGGGGATCGTCGTCGTCCAGCGGGTCACCGTCGCGATCGAGGTGAGCGCGGGGTGACGCGGGGCGGCGATGGGCGAGCGGACGCATCGGATACGCCGGCAGATCGTCGAGGTCGAGATCGCCGACGAGGGCGAAGCGAGGCCCCTGCAGGAGCGGCTGTCGCGGCTCTATCGCCAGCGGATCGCCGCCGCGATCGAGCGGGCCTGCGACGCGATCGCCGGGAGCGAGGCGATCGTCCGCCTCGAGCGCGTGACTGTCGATCTCGGCGAGATCGCGGCGGATG
>JAGQIT010001482.1 GCA_020431135.1 Myxococcales bacterium
CAGGTCTCGCCGCACTTGCTCGACGCGGTCTCGATCACCGCGACGTCGGGGCCGAGCAGGGGCTCCAGCGCCGACAGCGGCTCGATCGTCGGCACCGGCTTCTTCGACTTCGCGTGGATCCGCGCGCTCGCCCCCTCCGCGGCGAAGCAGCGCGCCGCCGGGAAGAGCTCGTGCCAGCGCGCGAGCCCGAGGTAGTGGAAGCCGTTGTTGGCGACGATCGCCTCGACCGGGCCGTACTCCGCGAGCTCGTCGACCGCGGCCTGGTCGATCCGCGACGGCGCGCTGATGATCATCAGGCCGCCGCTCGGGAGCTTCGCCGTCAGGCAGTTGGAGCGCCCCTCCTTCGCGTAGCTGTAGGTCCGCGTGAGAACGCCGGCGTCGGCGTCGATGACCGTCCATCCCTGCGGGGTCGTCTGCATCGCCCGATGGTCGGGGATCTCCGCCGCGGGTGGAAGCGAATACCCCCGGTCGACCGCAGCGACAGTCTCGCGCGCTCGCCCTCAGCGCGGTAGCTCCCGTCGCGGCGCCGTCCTGTCGGATCGTTCAGCGCCGATGAGCGCGGGGCGAGGGCGTCAGGCCTGCGTCTCACGCACCCAACGCGAGAAGCCGGCGAGCCCGGGGAGCTGGTAGCTCCAAAACGCCGCGATCGCCTGCCGGAGCGCAGGCTCGTCGGCGTGGGCCTCGAGGATCGCCGCGAGGGTCCGGCGGGTCCCCTCGAAGATCCGCTCGAGGACGAAGCGCGCCGGCGCCGAGATCTCGATCCCCGGCGTCGCGCCCTCGATTTGGGCGATCGTCGCCGACGTGAGGAGCTCGACGAAGCGCTCGCCGTAGCGGGCGTAGGCGGTCCCGGCCGCGCGATCGAGGAGGATGACGACGGCGAGTCGGGCCTCGATCCAGAAGTCCAGGAGCTCCTCGGCGCCGACGTTGCCGCGGCGCGGCGCGACCGGATCGGCGAGGTGCGCGAGCGCCTCGACCCGGCCCTCGAGGAGCGCCTCGAAGCGGGCGGCGAGCTCCGCCGGCACGACCGCGGCGAAGAGCTCGGCCTTGCTCGGGTAGTAGCGATAGAGGCTCGCCGCGCCGATCCCAGCCCGCTCGGCGATCGCCGTGATCGTCGCGCTCGCGTAGCCGTGGGCGGCGAAGGCCTCGAGGGCCGCGGCGAGGATCCGCCGCCGCACCTCCTCCTTGAGCACCTGGGGCATCAGGCGTCGTGAATAGCAGGGTACGACCACGGCGCCCAGCGGTCGCGCCACGGCCGCGCCTCCTCGAGCTGGTAGGCGAGGCCGAGGAGCAGCGCATCGGCGCCAGGGGCCGCCGCGAAGTGGGCCCCGATCGGCATCCCCTCGGCGGTCGCGTGCAGCGGCACGGACATCGCTGGGCAGCCGGCGACGTTGTGGATCGGCGTGTAGCCGACGGCGCGCGCCGTCCGAGCGAGGAGCGCCTGCGCCGGGAGCACCGGCGAGAGGTGACCGAGGCGCCAGGGCGCGGTCGCCAGCGTCGGGGTGAGGGCGACGTCGTAGTCCGCGAGCGCCGCGAGGTAGGCGGCCGACGCCGCCGCGAAGACCTCACGGGCCTCGGCCAGCGCCGCCGGCCCGCGGGCGACGAAGGCCTCGACGATCGCGCGGGTGAAGGGCTCGAGGGCGTCTTCCGCGGGCGGGCGCCCGAAGGCCTCTGTGACCATCGCCAGGGCGCCGGCCACCATCGCCCCGGCGACCGCGAAGAACGCCTCGCCGAGCGCGGGTCCGTCGTACGCGGGCGCCTCGATCGCCTCGACGCGGTGACCGAGGGCGACGCAGAGCGCGACCGCCTCCTCGTGCGCCCGGCGGATCGCGGGCTCGGGCTCCTCACCGCGATCGGTGCGGGTCCACGCGGCGATCCGCAGCGGCCGATCGAGCGGCGCCCGGACGTGGCCGAGCGCCGGCAGCGGGGCCTCGCGATCCTCGGTGAGCGCGAGGAAGAGGGCGCTGTCGCGGACCGATCGGCTGACGCAGTGCTCGCTGGTGAGCGACCCGAAGTCCGACGCGCCCGGCGACGCCCGGACGCAGCGGCCGCGGCTCGGCTTGAAGCCGAAGAGGCCGCAGACCGACGCCGGGATCCGGATCGATCCGCCGCCGTCGCTCGCGTGGGCGAAGGGTACGAGACCCGCAGCCACGGCCGCCGCCGCGCCGCCCGACGACCCCGCCGCCGAACACGAGAGGTCCCACGGGTTGAGCGTGGCGCCGTGGAGGAGGGTCTCCGTGCTGCCGAGGAGCCCGAACTCCGAGGTCGCGCTCTTGCCGATCGTCACCAGCCCCGCCGCGTCGACGCGCGCGCTGTAGGGCGTCGGCTCCGCCGCGACGTTGCCGGCGAAGAGGCGCGAGCCCACCGTCCACGGCAGCCCCGGGTACGGCGTCACGTCCTTGATGAGGAAGGGCACCCCCGCGAACGGACCCTCGCCGCTCGCACGCTCGCGCGCCCCCTCGAGGTCGAGGGCAGTCACCGCGCGCACGAGCGGGTTGAGGGCCGCGACCCGCTCCGCGCAGGCGTCGAGCAGCTCCTCCCTTGCGAGCTCCCCGCGAGCTACGAGTTCAGCCTGAGCCACGCCATCGAGGCGGGCGAGCGCGTTCCACTTGGTCATGGCGGCACCTCTCCGAAAAGCGAATTAACCATTCGCTATTAATCCAAGCCTGTCAAGCCCCGCGGACGCGCTCGTTCTCGCCGACGTGATGCGGCGCGCGCCATCGACGAGGACTGCACCGAGACAGCCCTCTGTCCGCAGCCCTCGAGCACAGCGAGGCTCTGCGCCGTCAACCAACGCCGAGCACGTGAGCAGCGCTCGAGCGCCTCAGTCCGCTCGCGGGGCCGCGGCTACTTCTTGGTGAAGACCTGCGTCCAGTAGTGCCCATACTGGCCGCCGGGGTAGTAGCCGACGCCGATCTCGTTGAACTGCGGGTTCATGATGTTCGCGCAGTGGCCGTCGCTGT
>JAGQIT010000178.1 GCA_020431135.1 Myxococcales bacterium
TCGCCTTCATCCGCGCCGAGTACCTGGTGATCGACACGATCGGCGACCCGTCGTACCGCCCGCCCTTCGGCGAGGTCGGCGGCGCCACCGACGTCTACGGCCACCACGCGGGGATGCTCTCCGGCGGCCTCCGCCTGCCCTTCCGCGAGCGCTGGAACGCCGAGCTCTGGGGCGGCTTCGTCTTCGGCCCCTACGCCAAGCGCGACACCCCCTACGAGGTCGCGGTCGCCGATCGCCTCCAGGTGTCGTTCCTCCTCGGCGCCGGGTTCTCCTTCGACGTGATCAAGGGCCAGCCGAGGCCTCGCTAGCGCAGCCCCCGCGAGAGACTTGGCTCGACCGAGGGACGCCGATCTGACCAAAGAGACACGGTCTTCGGCACCACTCCCGCGAGGAGGAGGCGCCTTCGCCGAGTGCGACGACCCGCCGGGAATGCGACACGTCGCCCCCACGGGGCCTCACGCGCCCGGCGGGCGGAGCCCCTTGTAGGCGCAGAACTCCGCGACGGTCGCCGCGGCGAAGGCCGGGTTGGCGACGAGCTCCCAGGCGAGGGTCGAGGTCGGCGTCTTGCCGTAGTTGTGGCCGGGGAACACGCGCGTCATCTCCGGCAGGGTCGCGAGGCGCCGCTGGAGGGTGTCGACGAAGGCCGCCGGATCGCTGACGCTGCCGCACGAGCCGACGTAGAGAACGTCGCCGGTGATCACCGCCGGGACCGTCGGCGCGAACCAGCAGACGCAGCCCGGCGCGTGCCCTGGGGTGTAGATCGCCTCGACCCGCGCGTCGCCGATCGTCACCGCCTCGCCGTCGGCGACCGCCCGGACCTCGCTCACACCGACACCGACGCGCGCGCGGACGCGCGCGACCTCGAGCGGGTGGCAGCGGATCACCGCGCCGGTCGCGGCCGCGACCTCGTCGATCGCGGCGACGTGATCGTCGTGGCTGTGGGTGACGAGGATCGCCTCGATCCGCCAGCCGCGCTCCGCGGCGATCCGCAGCAAACGGTCGGCCTCGAAGCCAGGATCGACGATCGCCGCGGCCCCGGAGGGGACCGCGAGGAGCGTCGAAAAATTGTCGAGGAGGCCGACCTCGACCTGGAGCACCTCGAGCACGGCTTGCCGCGGAGAAGAACACAGCCGCGGGTGCAAGACAAGCCTTGCGGCGCGGATTGCGAGGCCGTACAAGCGCGGCCTCGCCGATGGCCGTCGACCTCCGCGAACTCAACCCCAACCAGCGCCGCGCGGTCCTCCACATCGACGGACCCCTCCTCGTTCTCGCGGGCGCAGGCTCCGGCAAGACCCGGGTGATCACCCACCGGATCGCCCACATGATCGACACCGGCATCCCGCCGTCGGCGATCGTCGCCCTGTCGTTCACCAACAAGGCCGCCGGCGAGATGCGCGAGCGCCTGACGAAGATGATCGGCGCCGTCGCCAAGGAGGTCGTCCTCGGCACCTTCCACAGCGTCGGCGCCCAGATGATGCGCGAGACGCCGGACGGCTTCGGCGTCCCGCCGCGCTTCTCGATCCTCGATCAGGGCGACCAAAACGGCCTCATCCGCGGGATCCTCCGCGACCTCGGCATCCACGGCCCGGCCTCCGATCGTCGCTTCGACCTCGGCGCGATCACGCAGCGGATCTCGCTGTGGAAGAACGACTTCATCACCCCGGCCGAGGCCCAGCACCCGCGCCTCCACGAGAGCGACTACGACGAGGTCGCCGCCGAGGTCTACCCGGAGTACGAGGACCGCCTCGAGAGCCTCGGCGCCGTCGACTTCGACGACCTCGTCGTCCGCATCGCCCACCGCCTCGACGAGGACGCGGAGCTGTGCGCCCACTGGCGCGGCCGCTACAAGTACCTGCTCATCGACGAGTACCAGGACACCAACCGCGCCCAGCTCGAGGTCGTCCGCCGCCTCGCCGGCCCGAACGAGAACATCTGCGTCGTCGGCGACGACGATCAGGCGATCTACGGCTGGCGCGGCGCCAAGGTCAGCAACATCCTCGGCTTCGACATGATCTTCCCGCGCGCGGTGGTCATCAAGCTCCAGGAGAACTACCGCTCGCGCGCGCAGATCATCGAGTGCGCCAACGGCGTGATCGTCAACAACCTCAGCCGCCACGACAAGGCGCTGATCCCCCAGCGGGGCGACGGCGCCAAGGTGACGCTCGTCGTCGCCGACGACGGCAGCCAGGAGGCGAGCTGGGTCACCGGCAAGATCCGCAAGCTGATCGTCGACGAGCGCTACCCGCCCGAGGAGATCGCCGTGCTCTACCGCTCGGCGAAGCAGGCCGAGGCGATCGAGGAGGGCCTCCAGGAGAACGGGATCGCCTACCGGGTCCTCGGCGGCCAGGCGGTCTACGACCGCAAGCAGGTCAAGGACGTCCTCGCCTACCTCCGCGTCCTCGTCAGCCCGCGCGACGACCTCGGGGTCCGCCGCGCCCTCGGCGTGCCGTCGCGGGGCATCGGCGCCAAGACGATCGCGCGCCTCGTCGCCCACGCGGCCGAGCACCACATCTCCCTCCTCGAGGCGATCCACCACGCCGGCGAGATCGAGGGGATCGGCGGGCGCCCGGTGACGGCCCTCGCCCGCTTCTCGGAGATCGTCCGCCGCGCCCAGGGCCAGTACCACGCGACGCGCTCGGCGACCGGCGCCCTGCGCTCGCTCCTCGCCGCCAGCGGCCTGCGCGACAGCGTCATCGGCGACGCCGGCTCCGCCAAGGTCGGCGACCTGCGCTGGCAGGCGGTCGAGGGCCTCCTCGGGAGCATCGAGCGCTTCGAGGAGCGCGCGCAGAACAAGGGCGAGCGCCCGCGCTGGCACGACTACCTGGCGACGATGACCAAGGACTCGAAGAGCGAGGAGGAGGTCTCGCTCGGCAAGGTCACGCTGACCACGCTCCACAGCTCCAAGGGGCTCGAGTGGCCGATCGTCTTCATCATCGGCGTCGAGGAGGGGACGATGCCGCACAAGCGGGTCTCCGCCAGGCGGATCAGCGACGCGATCAGCGGCGACGTCGAGGAGGAGCGCCGGCTCTTCTACGTCGGCATCACCCGCGCCCGCGACGTCCTCTACATCAGCCGCGCCGAGACGCGGACCGAGCGCGGCCAGCCCGTCGAGCGCCGCCCGAGCCGCTTCCTCGACGAGGTCCCTGAGGAGCCGACGCAGGAGTACCGGATCGCCAAGGAGGAGGCGCTGAGCACCGACGACCTGATGTCGATGGCCGACGCCTTCCTCGCCCGCCTCGCCGCGCCCGAGGCGTAGCGAACCGAGCTCTGGGCCCGCGCCGCGCCGGACGAGCCGCGCTTCGCCGCCTCCCGCAGCCCACGGCCGTCGACTTCGCGGCGACTCGAGGATCCCGCCGCTGTGTCGCCGCGGGGGTCCTCAGGGCGCGCAGCGACCTGCGCAGCGCCTGGAGGAGGCCGCGCTCGCGGACGCCAGGAGGGAGAGATCCGGGCGTCGACGCGCCGCGACGCGAGCATTCGCGGCGTGCCCGCAATGGCGGATGCACGATCCGTCGCCTCGTCAGCACGCGCCGCGACGCGCGTCGGCGGGGCTCAGATCGCCCGAGAACGCCGGGATCTGAGCCATCGCGCGATCGCGCCCGCATGGGGTCCGGCGCCGACAGTAGTTGCGCTCAGCCCCGCCGAGCGCGAGCATAGAGGCCTCCGCGGCAGGACGGCGTCCGCGGGGACTCGGCATGAGCGACGACGACGAGAGCCAGGCTCGCGGAGCGACCGACCCCGAAGCAGCCGCCGCTCCAGCGGGGAGCGAAGGAGACGACGATCTCTTCGCTGGAACCCTGATCGACGACGCCGAGGCGGCCGCGCCCACCGTCGCCACCAGCGACCCGGCCGCGAGCGCCGCCCCCGACCCCGAAGAGACCGTCGAGGCCGCGGCCGCGCGGCCCCCCGATCCCGCCGATGACCGTGAGCGGTCGAAGTACCGCCACGACCTGCGGACTCCGTTCAACATGATCATCGGCTACAGCGAGATGCTCCTCGAGGACGCCGAAGATCAGGAGGACGACTTCCTCCTCGGCAAGCTCGAGCAGCTCCTCGGCGACGGCCGCTCGCTCCTCGCGCTGCTCAACAAGCTCGTCAGCCCGGCGTCCGCCGGCGCCAACCAGGCGCTCGTCAGCCGCGAGTTCCTCCCGTCCCTCGCCCGCCTCGTCAACCAAGTCGAGCGCCTGCGCGGCGAGTGCTCGCGGGCCGAACGCGATGACGTCCTCGCCGACGTCGACCGGATCCTCAAGTCGGTGCGCGACCTCGACGAGCTCGTCGCCGCCGGCTACCTCGACAGGGCGATGGGCGTCGGCGAGGCGCCGGCCGCCGCGCCGGAGCCGAGCCCCGCCCCGACCGCTGACGCCGCGGCCCCTGACGCCAGCGACGACGCCGATAGCGACGCCGACGACGCCGCCGCCGACGACGACGATCCCTTCGCCGACACCTTCGTCGAGGACGGCGACGCCGGCGACGGCAGCGGCGAAGGCGACGCCTACCTCGACCTCGACCTCGGCGACGAGCCCGAGAGCGCCCCGCAGGCGCCGATCGAGGTCCCGGAGGAGGACGACGAGGACAAGCCGAACTCGTCGATCCAGCGGTCGACGGCGGCGCAGTACCGCCACGACCTGCGCACGCCCTTCAACCTGATCATCGGCTACAGCGAGATGCTGATCGAGGACGCCGAGGTCGAGGGCGACGAGTTCCTCCTCTCGCACCTCCACCGGATCCTCGGCGACTCGCAGTCGCTCCTCGCCCTCGTCGACGAGATCCTCGACCCGTCGTCGCGCGGGCCGAGCCAGGAGCGCCTCAACCGCGACCTCCTCTTCCCGCTCTCGCACCTCCTCAGCCACGTCGAGCGCCTGCGCGAGCAGTGCGAGCAGGGCGAGCGCGACGACGTGCTCCCCGACATCGACCGCATCCTCAAGGCGGTCCGCCGCCTCGATCAGCTCGTCGCCACGGGGACGATCAACAAGGCCGCCGGGGCCGCGCGCACCGACCCCGAGTACGCCGCCGCCCGCACCGGAACCGGCGCCGCAGCGGCCCGCTCGGGCCCCGGCGCCGTCAAGACGCCGCAGCTCAAGAAGCGCTCGGTCGTCCGCGAGAAGGCCGAGACCGGCAAGATCCTCGTCGTCGACGACAACGAGTCGAACCGCAACATGCTCTCGCGCCGCCTCGAGCGTCAGGGGCACACGACGCGCCTCGCCGAGAACGGGATCAAGGCGCTCGAGAAGCTGCGCAAGGAGGACTTCGACCTCGTCCTCCTCGACGTGATGATGCCGGAGATGGACGGCTACGAGGTCCTCGAGCGCCTGCACAACGACGACAAGCTCCGCGGCCTGCCGGTGATCATGATCTCGGCGCTCGACCAGCTCGACACCGTCGTCCGCTGCATCGAGCTCGGCGCCGAGGACTACCTGCCCAAGCCCTTCAACCCGGTCGTCCTCCGCGCCCGCATCGGCGCCTGCCTCGAGAAGAAGCGCCTGCGCGACCGCGAGCGCGCCTACATCAAGAAGCTGCGCATCGAGCAGGAGCGCTCCGATCAGCTCCTCCTCAACATCCTCCCGCGGCCGATCGCCAACCGCCTCAAGGAGGGTCAGCGCCAGATCGCCGACTACTTCCCCGACGTCACGGTGCTCTTCTGCGACCTCGTCGGCTTCACGCAGATCTCCGAGCGCCTGCCGCCCGCCGAGCTCGTGGCGATGCTCAACAAGATCTTCTCGATGTTCGACCTCCTCGCCGAGAAGCACGGCCTCGAGAAGATCAAGACGATCGGCGACGAGTACATGATCGCCGGCGGCCTGCCGATGCCGCGCAAGGACCACGCCGAGGCCGTCGCCGAGATGGCCCTCGACATGCTCGCGGTCATGGACCGCTTCAACGCCAAGCACAACACCAACGTCCGGATCCGCGTCGGCCTCAACTGCGGCCCGGTCACCGCCGGCGTCATCGGCACCAAGAAGTTCGCCTACGACCTCTGGGGCGACACCGTCAACCTCGCCAGCCGCATGGAGTCGCACGGCATCGCCAACGCGATCCAGGTGACCGAAGAGACATACCGACGCCTGCGCCACCGCTACGCCTTCCAGCGCC
>JAGQIT010001483.1 GCA_020431135.1 Myxococcales bacterium
ATGGACGTCGAGTAGTCCATGATGACCATGAAGTTCGGCTTCTTGAAGGTGCACTCGCCCTCCTGCGGGCAGGTGTCCTCTTCCGCCTGAACCGGCTGCTCGGCGCCGCCGACGAAGGCAAGGCCGAGACCGGCAAGAAGGCCCGCCTGAAGGCCGACACGCTTCCAAGATCCAATCAAATTGAGACGCTTCATCGCTCTGTAATCCTCGTGACTAGTTGAATTTCTCGCGCTGCGACGAGAGCACGGTGGTCGATCCCCACGACGCGAACCGGTAGCTCAGCTCTCTTCACCTTAGGGTCCAGAGGACCCCAAGTCCGGCCGACGTTACGCGAGTTGCCCTGGGGCGTCAACAAGGGGCGCGGGGTTTGCTCCGGGCCCTAACGGGCATCGTAGGGGCGGCCGCACGGTCGCTCATGGCCCTGAGAGCCAACGCACACATCGATCGCGGAGGGCCAACCTGGCGCGGGAGCAAGGCGACGCAAAGAGCACCTTTGGCGACATGCACTAGGAGCGCCGAGACGGCCGTCAGACGCCGCGCAGACGCCCAGAACAACGGTCGCAACGCCGCTCACGATGGGCGCGCGCGGTCATCCGCGGCTGGAGGCGACCTCGGCCCGGTCGAGATCTTCTGTTACAAGCCCACGAGAGTGCGCCGATGACCGCGAGCAACCCCGACACGACGCGACGTTTCCTCCGCTGGCGGCCGGCGGCCGCCCTGCTCCTCGCCCTCGCCTGCCACGCGGGTGAGGGGCCCGCACCGACGACGCCCGCGTCCCCTGCCGCGGCGCCGGCCGAGGCGACCACCGCGGCCGTCACGCTCGACGCCCAGCGCGTCCTCGCCGACATCCAGCACCTCGCCGCCGACGAGCTCCACGGGCGCTTCACCCTGAGCCCTGACCTCGCCGCGAGCGCGACGTGGATCGCCGCGCGCCACCGCGAGCTGGGCCTCGAGCCGGTCGCCGCCGACTACCTCGTCCCCTTCCCGATGGTCACCGGCGTCAAGGAGCGCGCGCCGAGCCGCCTGGCGATCGTCCGCGGCGGCGCGTCGCGGGGCCTCGACGCCGAGATCTTCCAGGCGGTCGCCCTCAGCGGCTCGGGGACGGCGAGCGGCCAGGCGGTCTTCGTCGGCTACGCGGCCAAGGCCCCCGAGGTCCCGGGCGACAAGCCCGACGACCCGCCGCTCGCCCCGGGCTACGACGACCTCGAGGGGGTCGACCTCGAGGGGAAGATCGCCGTGATCCTCCTCGACGCCCCCAACCGCCCGGACCTGCGCACGTTCTTCCGCCGCCTCCAGAGCGAGCAGGACGCCTTCGAGGCCGCCTTCGGGCCGCTCCGCGACGCCGGCGACCTCGACGGCATCCGGGCCCTGCACAAGGAGGTCCGCGGCCGCCTCGTGAAGCTCCTCATGCCCTTCATGCCGGGCGCCGACCTCCGCGATCTCTGGCCGCTCCCCGAGGACCCAGAGGCGCTCAAGGAGCTCAAGCTCGACCTCCAGTCGCTCGCCGGCGTGCTGATGAAGGAGGTCGCCAAGATGAAGGGCCCGCGCTTCGACATGCGCGCGGGCTCGCTGCGCAAGAAGCTCGATCGCGTGATCCAGGCCGGCGCCGTCGGGGCCGTCGTGGTCCGCGGCCCCCGCTCCTTCCTCGGCCGCGACGAACGCACAGAAGACGCCTTCGACGACCTCAGCAAGGCCCGCCTCGCCGACGACGAGCCGCTGTCGATCCCGGTCGTCCACATGAAGTGGCGCGAGGCCGACAAGTTCATCCGCATAGGCTCGCAGAAGCTCTCGGGGATCCAGGCGCAGATCGACCGCGATCTGCGGCCCTTCTCGCGGCCGCTGAGCGTCAAGCTCGAGGTCGGCGCCGACCTCGAGACGATCACGACGCCGATCGACAACGTCGTCGCCAAGATCCCCGGGACCGACCTCGCTGACGAGCTCGTGGTCTTCGGCGCCCACTACGACCACATCGGCCAGGACGACGGCGTCGGCGACTGCTCGGCGGCGACCGGGGCCGACGGCGAGCGCGACGCGATCTGCAACGGCGCCGACGACAACGCCAGCGGCACGGCGATGATCATGGAGCTCGCCCGCGCCTGGCAGGCGAGCGGCCTGCGCCCGCGCCGGACCCTGGTCTTCGCCCACTTCGCCGGCGAGGAGCTCGGCCTGCGCGGCTCGCAGGCGATGGCCGCGAACCCGCCCTTCGACCTCAGCAAGGTCACGGCGATGGTCAACCTCGACATGGTCGGCCGCCTCGGCCCGCGCGGCCTGGCGATCGGCGGCCTCCACTCGAGCGACGCCTGGATGCCGCTCCTCGACGAGATCGGCGCCAAGGGGATGAGCATCCTCTACGAGGGCAGCGTCGCCACCCGCTCCGACCACGCGAGCTTCTACCGCAAGGCGATCCCGGTGCTCTTCTTCTTCACCGGGACCCACGCCGACTACCACCGCCCCGGCGACCACGCCGACAAGATCAACGTCGACGGCCTGGCGTCGATCGGCGCGCTCGTCGGCGACGTCAGCGTCGCCCTCGCCGACGGCCTCGCCGTCCCCTACCGCAAGCCGGACAAGGGCGACGGGCTCTCGGGCGGGCTCCCGGGCGCGAACCCTGACACCGTGGTCAAGCGGGTGAAGAAGGGCCGGTCGACGGACGGCGAGGCGCCGGCCGAGGCCGCCGCCGAGTAGCCGCCC
>JAGQIT010000179.1 GCA_020431135.1 Myxococcales bacterium
TCGGCGAAGCGGCCGAGGTTGTAGTGGATGTAGGCGAGGCGGCTCGTAGCGACGTAGCTCTTCGGGGCGAGGCGCAGCGCCTCCCCGCACGATCGCTTGGCGTCGAGCCACAGGCGCAGGGCGAGCTGCGGCAGGCTGAGGCCGAGGTGGGCCTCGACGGAGAGCGGCGCGAGCTTGATCGCCGTGCGGTACTCGCCCATCGAGTCCCAGTGGCGGCCGGCGAGGTAGAGCAGCCAGCCGCGGCGCAGGCGGTAGAAGTAGGTGCCGCGCTCGCTGCGGTCGACGCCGTCGAGGGCGACGATCGCCTCGCTGTAGGAGCCGGCCGCCTCGAGGTCGTAGGAGCGCTGGTAGTGCGGCGCCGGGTCGCTGGCGCCGGCGCCCGCGGGCAGCGAGAGGAGGGCGGCGACGGCGAAGATCGCCGCGAACACGCGTCGGCGCGGCGCTGCGCGGCGTCGCCTCATGACGTCGTTCCCGTTCATCGACCCGCCCCCTCCATCGCTACTGCGGCCGCGGTCGCGTCGTCGTCGCTGTCGTCGTCGACGCGCGTGGCGACGATCCTGCGCTCGCCGACCGTGACCTCGATGCGGGTGATCCCGCGGTCCTCGACGAGGAGCGCCTCGCTCGTGATCAGCGGCGCCTTGTCGCGGCCCGTCGCCCGCGAGCGCCCGCAGATCCGCAGCTCGTGCCCGCGGCGGTCGAGCTCGTAGTCGACGACGAGCGAGGTGTCGCCGATGAAGGGGGCGACGACGTCGTGGGCGAGCTGGGCCGGCCACGACATCAGGTCGCGGCGCTGGACGTGATCCGACCAGCGCAGCTCGTCGCCGAGCTCGAAGGGCAGGCGGGCGAGGGCGATCTGCAGGGCCCAGAGGAGCGAGCGTCGATCGCCGCGGGTCTCGTAGAGGATCAGCATCTCGGCGTTGCGCTCGAAGTGGGTCTCGGCCTTGCGGGCGCGCGAGCACAGGAGGAGCTGGCCGCGGAGATCGACCTTCACCGCGATAGCCTCGTCGCCGTGGTCGCCGCGGAGCGTGAACTCGTCGCCGGCGCGCAGCGGCAGGAAGCGGGCGAAGGCGCGGGCCGGCTCGAGGTTGCGGACGACGTCGCCCCTCTTCGGGGTGTAGGTCGCGTGCCAGCGGCGCTCGTCGATCCCGTCGTCCGCCTCGACGACGACGTCGTGGAGCTCGCCGGCGAGGGTCGGCGCGCCGACGTGCGGGCTCGACTGGAGCTGGAAGTGGAGGTGCGGCACGGGCGAGCGCCCGCTGCTCCCGCACAGGCCGAGGCGATCGCCGCGGCGGACGAGCTGCCCGGGCCGGACCTCGACGCTCCCCGGCGCGAGGTGACAGACCAGCGAGTAGAGCCCGGGTGCGTGGGCGACGAGCACGAGGTTCCCCCAATTGTCGCGGAGGTTGGGCTCGCCGATCGGGCTGTCGGCGACGCTGTCGACGATCTCGACGACGGTGCCGTCGGCGGCCGCGACCACCGGCAAGCGGTAGCAGTAGTAGTCCTGCGGCTGCTCGCCGCTGCCGCGGTGGACCTGGCCGTCGGGACCGGTGACCTCGAAGTCCCAGGCGTGGCGCCAGGCCTCGCGGTGGGTGAACTCGCCGTCGAAGCCCTGGGTGCAGCGCCAGCGGCCCATGAAGGGCGCGTGGAAGCGGATCCTGAAGTGGGCGCCGAAGCGGGCGACGCGGGTCGCGTGCAGGCGCAGGTGCTCCTCGGGCGAGCCGCTCGGGTCGTCGACGGCCTTCGGGCTGTCGTCGACGAGGCGCAGGCGCATCGCGTAGAGGAGGAGGATGATCGTCAGGTTGAAGGGGAGGATCAGCAGCGGCAGGCCGCCGACCGTCAGCAGCGGCACGAGGCCGACCGTGACCATGCCGCAGACGAGGGTCGCGCCGATCGCCAGGAGGAGCGACGAGCGCGACGGCACGAACCACACGCCGCCGACGGCGATCGCCATGAGGACGAAGTTGTAGCCGAGGACGAAGGGCAGGGTGCCGTCGAGGACGAGGACGACGCGGCCGGCGACGAGGAGCGCGAGGGCGACGCCGACGAGCGAGAGCAGCCAGGCGATCCGGCTGTGGAGGATGAGCGCGAGGAGGACGATCGCGCCGACGTCGATCCGCGGGAGGAAGAAGAGGGCGCCGAGGCTCTCGAGGTAGGTGACGCCGGCCGCCGGCAGCCACTCCGGCGTCGGGATCCGCGCGTGGGCGAGCCCCTCGAGGGGGATGTCCAGCACCCGCGCCGCCCCGAGGACCAGGTAGAAGACGAGGAGGAAGGGGAGGGTCAGCGGCGGCAGGTTGAAGTAGGCGCTCATCGCCGCGTGGAGGGCCGCGGTCATGAGCACCGCGGTGACCACGCCGACGAGGGTCACGACGATCGCGTCGATCGTCGGCTGGAAGAGCACCGCCGCGCCGAGGCCGACGAGCATCGACGAGTAGGAGAGCAGCCCCGAGCGCGTCAGCTCAGGGCTCAGGCGGAAGAGGCGCGCGCTGGCGATCGCCGCGAGGACCGCGAGGACGCCGTAGGCCCCGGCCCTCGGCGCCAAGAAGGTGGCGAGGAGGAGGACGAGGCCGACGCCGCGCGAGCCCGAGAAGAGGATCTGCGCGTACGAGCGCAGCACCCCGTCGACGACGAAGCGCACACGCTCGCGCAGGCGCTCGCCGGCGGGGGGCGGCGTCGCCGAGGCGCGGCCGCGATCTGTGCTCGCGCTGGGCATCACAGCCAGTCAGGCATCTCCTCGTAGCCGACGAGCGCCTCGAGGTCCTCGCGCCGGCGGATGAGGCCGTGCTCGCCCTTGCGGCTGACCATCGCCACCGCCGGCCGGTAGGTGATGAACTGCATCCACTGGGTGACGTTGTAGGCGCCGACGTTGCGGAAGACCAGGCGATCGCCGACCGCCATCGGCGGGAAGACCAGCGCCTCGCGCATGACGTCGATGTTCATGCACAGGTTGCCGTAGATGATCGTCGGCTCGGGCATGCCGCGGAAGGGCTGGGCCGGGACGACGTCGTGGTTGTACCAGAACGACGTGAAGAGGACGTTGACGCCGGCGTCGACGATCAGCGCCCGGCGGCCGTCCGGGAGGCGCTTGTTCGCCCGCACCGTGGTCACCAAGGAGCCGGCCTCGTCGACCAGCGCACGTCCTGTCTCAAGGACCAGGGTCGGGAGGTCCTGCGGCGGGTACTCGAGGGCGCCGAGGCCGTCGGCGATCGCCTCGACGTAGCGGGCGAAGCTCGGCGTCGCCTGCTCGCCCGGGAGGTACTGGGCCTTGAGGGTGTTGTGCGAGGCGAAGCCGCCGCCGAGGTCGATGAAGTCGAGGATCACGCCGGCGTCGCGGCGCAGCTCGTTGGCGAAGCCGGCGACCTTCGCCGCCATCTCCTTGTAGGCGCCCGCCTCGAGGACGAAGGTGCCGATGTGGCAGTGGAGGCCGACGAGCTCGAGGGCGCCGCCGGCGAGGATCC
>JAGQIT010001484.1 GCA_020431135.1 Myxococcales bacterium
GACGCCTCGTAGCCCGCTCCGCGAAGCGGGGCGCACGGCGGCCCCCCGTCGGCGCGGCCGCCGTGCTCGCGCCGACGGATCGTCGATGCAGCGCGCCAGCCGACGGGGGCGAGCCGACGCCCGGCGCACACGACATGACCCTTAAGACACCTTATGAAGACGCGACGCTCTCACTCGGGCGCCTCCGCGAGGTAGGCGCCCGACGGTGCGCCTCCCGCTCGTCCGCGGGGAGCGCGGCCGCCCTGCCGCCTCACTCCTTGGCGAAGGGCCCGTCGTGGAAGTACGAGCGCGCGAGCAGATCGAAGATGCTCCCCTCGAGCCCGTTCTCGTGGTGGACCTTCGCCGCCTGCTTGCGGAACGCCGCCTCGTCGAGCTTCTTCTTGCGCCAGCCGGCGACCCGCTTCATGAGCTTGAACGACGGCTCGCGGACCCGCTTGCCGTCGTTCTCGTAGCGCGGCGCCTCGGCGGCGCTGGCCAGGAGGGCGTGCATCAGCAGGTGCTCGGACTCGCGGCTGAGGACGCGCCCCGGGACCTCCTCGTGGTGGTTGAGGCTGTCCTCGCCGAGGCGCCGGGCGTAGACGTCGCGCAGGCCGCTCGTCGCCCAGTAGATCGGGAAGGCGTGGTCGTCGAAGAGGGCGAAGGCGCGGAGGAGATCCTCGTCCGAGCACGCGCCGCTGAGGTAGTCGGTGGCGCCGCCGTAGCCGCCGCTCCAGCGCATGCCGTCGACCGTGTGGACCGTCGGATCCGTGTTGAACATCGCCGCGAGCGCGCCGCCGACGAGGAGGCCGACGAGCCCGCCCTCGCCGCGGGTCGCCGAGAAGCCGGTCTGAAAGGTCCTCTGCTTGGCGTTGACCAGGCAGACGCCGCCGTTGACGGTCATGTCGGCGTCGCGCCCGAAGGCCGCCGCGCGGGCGACCGTGGCGCGGAAGTGCCGACGCACGGCGTACTCCTCCGGCGGCAGCTTGCGGTGGATCTCGGCGCCGCCGATCAGATCGAGGATCGTCTCGCCGTGCCACGGGACGAAGAGCAGCGCCTCCTCGCCGAGGAGGATCGTCCCCTCGCCGGAGTTCTCGAGGCGGCCGAGGAAGTCGCCCTTCGGCAGCGCGCGCGGGTGCTTCTTGGCGCTGTGCGCCCGCGCCGTCGCGGCGGCGATCGAGAAGCTCCGCGTCGCCCCGCTGGCCTCGCGGACGACGACGGTGTCGGCGTCCTCCTGCCAGGCGAGGCGCCCGTGGGCGGCGACGGGGACGGTGTAGCCGGCGGCCTCGAAGGTCGCCCCGGGCTCGCCCGCGGCGTCGAAGTCTCGGGCGAAGACCTGGCCGGCGCGCGGCGCCGCGGAGGTGATGACGACGCCGTCGGCGTGCGGGTAGAGGCCGTGGCGGTGGCCGCCGTGCACGCGGATCGGCCGGCGCCAGAGGAGCTCGCCGCCCTTGCGATCGCAGCGCCCGAACGACAGCTCCCACTCCCACTGCGGCGCGTCGAAGCGCGCGAAGGTGTCGCCGACCAGCGGCCCCGCGGGGAAGGCCTCGTGGATGTAGTAGCCGAGGTCGCGGGTCGCCCAGAGATCGAGCGCCCGCAGCTTCTTCGCCTTGCTGTCGTCGATCGACCCGGTGTCCTTGCCGCCGAGGGTCTGGACCCACTCGTACTCGACGAGCATGTGCTTGCCGCTGCCGAGCACCTGCGCCTCCTTCGGCCGGAAGCGCTCGTACTTGTGCGAGGGCTTGAGCGCCGGGAACTCGTAGGCGTAGGTCCGCCACCAGTTGGCGTCGTAGACCATCGCCTGATCGCCGCGGTCGCTGAGCGACACCGTGCTGTCCCAGCTCCCGCGGACCTTGCGGTCGGTCTTGACCTTCCTCGGCAGCTCGAGCCGCGTGAGGCCGAAGCAGTCGAGGAAGAGGACGGCCTTGTCACCTGGGCTGAAGCGGTACACGTGCCTGGGTATCACGCCCGCCGATCGCCGGCCACCGGCGAAAGACGCCGAGGCGAAGACACGGACAGATCCCAAGAGGCTGCCCGAGTCTCCGCCGCGCGCCCTCATGGGCCCTCGTCGCCCCGCTCCGCTCCACCACGGACGCATGCCAGGCATCGCTGCGCTCTCAGCGAGCCGCGAGACCCGGTGCTCGCTAGAAGAAGCGCCCGCGCCCGCCGATCCGAGCGATCACCGTCAGGTAGTCGGGAGAGGTCCGGTCGACGTCGACGACCGCGATCGTGTGCCCGAGGGTCTCGACGACGTAGAGGCGCCGGCGGCCGTCGTCGATCACCAGCTCGTTCGGGCCGTCGCCGAGCTCGAGGGTCCGGGCGACCCGCAGGGTCGCCAGGTCGACGGCCGCGACCCTGTCGTCCGAGAAGCACGAGACGAAGGCGAGCGCCTCGCCGCCGGGCGGCTGGTCGAGGGCGAGGATGTTCGGGTCGCGGCAGAGGCTGACCGTGGCGATCGGGTCGAGGCGCGGCTCGCCCTCGTCGTCGAGGCTCGTGTCGATCCGGATCAGCGTCGGCGGCGTCGTGCTGACGAGGAGCATGCGCTCGCCGGCGTCGTCCTCAAAGGCCAGGTCGCCCATGTAGGGGAGGTCGTCGACCGCCGCCGGGTTGGCGTCGACGAAGCCGCGGTCGTTGCGGCCGAGGAGCACGTCGGCCCCGGTGGCGACCGTGAACTGGCGGATCCCCGGCCAGAAGCGGTGGCTCGTGAAGAGGTGGGGACGCGAGCACTCGAGGCTGAGCTCCGACGGCGCCGCCGGATCGCAGGGGCGCTCGGCGACCGCGAAGCCGCCGGCGTACTCGGTCTCGGCGTAGGGATCGGTGCGGTAGAAGTCGCCCTCGATGTCGCTGATCTCGGGACCGCCGTCGCCGCGCAGGTCGATCAAGGTCATCGTCGACCCGGTCATGTGCGGCAGGTAGGCGTAGCGGTAGCTCGGCGACAGGCGCAGGCGCGCGGCGTCCTCCGGCAGCGCCGTGCTGTCGGGGTCGTTGAAGCGGTGCGTCAGGGTGTGGTGGTCGTCGCAGCTGCCGAGGAGGTCCTGGCCGCAGCGCAGCTCCAGGGCCCCGGACTCACCGACCTCGGCGTCGATCCAGGTGATCGCCCGGCCGACGCTCGACGCGACCATCAGGCGGGCGACGCCGCCGACGCTCCCCCAGGCCGGCGCGTCGGCGAAGGGGCGGTCGACGATGATGTTGCCGGCGCCGGTCGGCAGGCGCCGCGTCAGCGCCGGGTCGATGAAGGCGGCCGCGTCGCACTCGCGCACGCCCGGGTGGACCGCCGAGTGGCGGCAGCGGGCGTCGTCGCCGAAGCTCGACCCCGGGTCCGCCGGCGCCGCGAGGGCCTCGTCGAGCGCCGCGAGGTCGAGGGCGACGAGCGAGCCGGCGGCGTCGCGGCGATCGAGGTTGCTGTTGGCGACGAAG
>JAGQIT010001485.1 GCA_020431135.1 Myxococcales bacterium
TTGCACAAGAAGCCCGAAGAGAGGTGCGGGTCGCGGGCCGCTCGCGGATGTGAGCGTCCGCCGGTGGCGGCGGGCGCCCGCGCGCGCGCGATCGGGTAGATTCCCGCCGTGCGCAGCGGTCCCGACGTCGGCCTCCGGCAGGTGCCCACCGAGGCCCTCCAGACCCTCCTCCGCCATCTCCACCGCGGCGAGGTCGACTGCCCGTTGGCGCCGCTCCGCCTCGCGGCGATCGGCCTCCAGGAGCACAGCGAGCGCCTGATGAACGCGCTCCGCGGCCTCGAGAGCGGCGGCGTGCGCTCGGTGCTCGTGGCGGTCTTGGCCGAGCGCCTCTGAGTTTCTCGTTCCTCGCGGTCGTCGCCCCTCACCTGCGGCGCCTCCGCCCCGAGCGGGCGCGCAGCACTTTCGCGGTCGCTAGGCGTCGCGTCGATGCAGGCGAGGCGCCCGTGCCCCCCGCGGATCAGCCCTCTCGCCTGGCGGGCGGCGCGTCCGGGCCATCGCCGCCGCCGGGGCGCACAGTTGCGGTCGCCCGGACGATCGGAGACCATCGCTCCATGTACGCGCGCCTGCGAACGCTGCTCTGTGCTGGACTCATCCTCGGTCTCGGGACCCTCGTCGCCTGCGATACGCCGGTGAAGAAGGAGGAGCCGGCGAAGGCCGACGGCAAGGAGGCGGAGGCCGGCAAGGACGGGGCCGCGGCCGCCGACGCGGGCAAGGAAGAGCACGTGCCCTTCGACGAGTGCCTGGCGAGCTGCAACGATCCCAAGCTCTCGGCCGACGACAAGGCGACCTGCCGCCTCAACTGCAAGGCCGACGACGCCGTCGATCGCCGCAAGGTCGGCGCCGCCGAGAACGGCCGGCCGTCGGCGAAGGACGTGGTGAAGGCCTTCAAGGGCTGCGCGAGCAAGTGCGCCGGTGACGACGCGGCGGCGTGCAACGACGCCTGCGTCGGCGAGGTCAGCGGCGCCGACAGCACGGTGACGACCCTGAAGACCAAGGACGACGCCGACGCCGGGAAGATCAAGGACTGCGCGAAGGGCTGCCTGTCGACGATGGTCAAGTGCGACGGCGACTGCGCGGGCAACGGCTCGGCCGACGATCAGGCGACCTGCCGCCTCAACTGCGAGGAGCCGGCGGCGGTCTGCCTCGAGGCGTGCGGCGAGTAGACGCGTCGACGCGGAGGCTGCCCCGCACATCGGCACGCTCTCGGCTCCGGCGAGCTGAGAGCGCCGTGAGCGGCAACGGCGAGCGCACGGGTCGCACCGCGACACGCGTAGGCTCGCGGGCGCGTGACGAATACTCGGAGAGCCTCCTAGGGGTAGACCCTCCTAGCCGGCTGTTCAGGGCCCGCTGGGGGCGCCCGTCGGGGCGCTGGGGGACGGCTCCCCCACGCGTCGCCGGAGAAAAACTTGCCGGTGCACAGGTCGCCGGGCCCCCTATCATCCCCACAGCGAAGACGGACCATGGCGAAGCAAAGCAAGCATTGGAGAACCCTGGCGGCCTGCGGCCTCCTCTTCCTCGTCGCCGGGGCGTGCGACTCCCTCGAGCCCTCGAGCGGGGCCCAGTCGGCGAAGGGCGCGGCTGAGAGCAAGGAGGACACGAAGGCGGCGGACAAGGCCGAGAAGGCCGCCGGTCCGGGCGCCGCGGCGATGAAGACGGGCGATATGAAGGCGGGGGACGCGGCGCCGCCGGCTCCGGCCGTCGACACCGAGAAGGTGCAAAAGGCCCTCGTCGAGTACCGCGGCTGCGCCCTCGAGTGCCTGCAGGATCGCAAGAAGAGCGAGACCGATCGCGAGAGCTGCAAGCTGACCTGCCGCCAGAACGCCGAGGCCGCCGGCATCGATCCCGACACCCACGTCATCAAGATCGCCGACCGCTTCGACCTCTGCCTCGAGGACTGCACGGACCCGAAGCTCTCGGAGAACGATCAGGAGACCTGCAAGCTCACCTGCGAGAACATGGCGGAGTCCCTCGGCGCGACCCTCGACTTCGCCAACCCGGGCCCGACCGACCCGTCCGACACCGCGACCCTCCAGCAGGGCTGCGCGCGCTCGTGTATGCAGCAGATGGCCAAGTGCGAGCGACTGTGCGACGAGGAGAAGGTCAGCGAGACCGACAAGGAGACCTGCCGTCTCCTGTGCTCGTCGAACGGCGAGATCTGCCTCGACACCTGCAACATCGAGGCGGCGAAGGCCGCGAAG
>JAGQIT010000180.1 GCA_020431135.1 Myxococcales bacterium
TCCCGCGCTCCCTCGCTTGATATCGTCGACCCAGATTGCCCGGGCGAAACTCGCAGTGCGGCCCAGCACCGCGGCACACGGGACTTCTGCCACGAGCTGCTAGTTTGTCCCGCAGTAGCGGAGCGCGCAGGCCGAGGTCTCGACGAGGTTGTAGAGGTAGAAGTCGCCGCAGTTGACGACCTGGATCTGCGAGTTCCAATTGCACTGGTTGCCCGACCAGTGGAAGCAGACCTGACGGCTGACCACGCCGTCCCCCGGCGTCGGATGGGTGCCGTTGAGCCAGCCAGGCGCGTCGGTCCCGCAGTCGTAGTAGTTCGGCGCCGACTCGGGCATCTTGGTCCCGGCCGCGCCGGTGAAGCGGTACCAGTTGTTGCCGCTCCAGTCGGAGCACTTGCTGCCGCCGGCGCGATCGCAGCACTCGAAGTTGCCGTTGCCGTCGTTGAACGAGGTGTTGCGGTTGTTGAGCGAGAAGGTCTGGTAGGGCATCCCGCACTGGGCCGCGACCTCGCTCTTGCAGGCCCCGCTGCAGCCGTCGCCGTCGACGTTGTTGCCGTCGTCGCACTCCTCGACGCCCGCCTCGACGAAGCCGTCGCCGCACGCCGACGCCACGCAGCCCTCGACGCACGCGTCGGTGTTCTCGGCGTTGCCGTCGTCGCACTCCTCGACGCCCGCCTGGACGTAGCCGTCGCCGCAGACGGGGAGGAGGCAGTCGGCGGTGCACTCGTCGGTGCCGTCCATGTTGCCGTCGTCGCACTCCTCGACCCCCTCCTGGATGTAGGTGTCGCCGCAGGAGGCCGCCGCGCAGTTGCTCAGGCAGGCGTCGGTCTCGACGTCGTTGCCGTCGTCGCAGGCCTCGCCGTCCTGGACCACGCCGTCGCCGCAGCTCGCCGGCGTGCAGTCGTTCGAGCACGCGTCGTCGTCGACCTTGTTGCCGTCGTCGCAGCCCTCGCGCGGGCCGACGAAGCCGTCGCCGCAGACCTGGTCGGTGCAGTCCGACTTGCACGCCATCGTGTCGCCGTTGTTGTCGCCGTCGTCGCACTCCTCGCCGTCGTCGACGACCCCGTCGCCGCACGTCCCCGACGGCGCCGCGCAGACCCCCGCGTCGCAGACGAGCCCGTCCATGCAGTCGCTGTCGCCCGTGCACTCGCAGCCGACGTCCGCCGGCGGCGCACAGTCGCCGCCGCTGCTGCTCTCGACCGCCGTCGAGCTCCCCGTCGTCGGGTCGGTGTCGGTCCCGGTTCCGGTCGTCGAGGTCGTGAAGCCGCTCGAGTTCGTCGTCGTCGCGGTGGTCGTCGCGCTCAGCCCCGTGGTCGAGTTCGTCCCGGAGTCATCCCCCGAGCAGCCGCCGAGCGCGGCGACGCCGAAGGCGATGAGCAGGGTCGTGCAAGGATCGCGGAAGAGGGCCATCCATCGATACTGTCACGGCCTCGCGGCCGGAATTGCCGGAGCCCCGGAGGATCTGGCGGAGGCCGCCGCGATCCCACGGACGCGCCGCGGCGAGGCCCCAAGGCGCGGCGTCTAGACGCGCGCAACGGCTTCATGGTCGGCCCCACGCCCCCCCGGGTCGCCGACCCCGCAGGCTCGGCGCCGCAACCTGCTCATTAAGACAGCACAGTCTTCGCCGCGCGCGCGTGCGAGAGCTCAGGCGCTCGCGCGCGTCGCCGCGCGCGGGTTCGCGCCGACCTCTGCCCGCGGCGCCCGGCGGAACTCCATCGTCCCGTCCTCGAGGCGGCCGTGGAGCAGCGACACGCGGTCGAGGGCGTAGTCCTCGAAGACCCGCCACGGGTGCTTGACGCCGGCGCGCGGCAGCTCGGGGAGCGAGCGCTGGACGTAGCCGGCGGTGAAGTTGAGGATCGGCGCCTCGTCGATCTCGGGGTCGCGGCGCGGCACGCAGGTCGTATAGCCCTCCGCGTCCATGTGGTTGAGGAGGCGGCAGACATAGGCGGCGACGAGATCGACCTTCAGCGTCCAGCTCGCGTTGGTGTAGCCGATCGCGAAGGCGAGGTTGGGGACGTCGCTGAGCATCATCGCCCGGTAGGCCATGGTCTCGCCGGGGGCGATCGTCCGGCCGTCGACCGAGAGCTCGGCGCCGCCGAAGAGCTGGAGCGCGAGCCCGGTCGCGGTGACGATGACGTCGGCCTCGAGCTCCTCGCCGGAGGCCAGGCGGATCCCCGTCTCGGTGAAGGTCTCGATGTGATCGGTGACCACCGACGCCTTGCCGCCGCGGATCGCCCGGAAGAGGTCGCTGTTCGGGACCACGCACAGGCGCTGATCCCAGGGGTCGTAGCGCGGCGTGAAGTGCTTGTCGACGTCGAAGTCGGCGGGCAGGCGGCGGCGGACCTCCTTGAGGAGGTAGCGGCGGATCGCCCGCGGCCACCGCCGCGACGCCCGGTAGAAGAGCGACGCGAGCGCGACCTTCTTCCACCGCGTGATCCCGTAGGCGACGCGCTCCGGGAGGACGTCGCGCATGAGGTTGGCGAGGCGATCCTCCGCCGGCAGGCTGATCACGTAGGTCGGCGAGCGCTGGAGCATCGTCACGTGACCTGCCTCTTTGGCCATCTCCGGCACGAGGGTCATGGCCGTCGCGCCGCTGCCGATGACGACGACCCTCTTGCCGGCGTAGTCGAGGTCCTCGGGCCAGTGCTGCGGGTGGACGATATCCCCTTGGAAGCGCTCGCGGCCGGGGAAGCTCGGCGCGTGCCCGCGGTCGTAGCGGTAGTAGCCGGTGCAGGCGAAGAGGAAGTCGCAGGTGATCACCTTGCGCGCGCCGCTGTCGACGTCGCGGACCTCGACGCGCCAGCGGCCCTCGGCGCTCGACCACGCCGCGCGCTCCATCCGCTGGCCGTAGCGGATCTTGCGATCGACGCCGTACTCGCGGGCGGTGTCCTCGAGGTAGCGGAGGATCGACGGGCCGTCGGCGATCGCCTTGGCGCCGTCCCACGGGCGGAAGGCGAAGCCGAGGGTGTACATGTCCGAGTCGGAGCGGATGCCCGGGTAGCGGAAGAGGTCCCAGGTGCCGCCGAGGCGCGCCCGCGCCTCGAGGATCGCGTAGCTCTTGCCCGGACACTCCTCCTGGAGATGGACGGCGGCGCCGATCCCCGAGATCCCGGCGCCGACGATCAGCACGTCGAGGTGCTCCGGCGCGTCCTCGACCCCACCCTCGCTCGGCTCCTGCGGCTTGTGCTCCGACATGCACCGGGCATAGCGAAACTTTGAATTGAATTCAATTCAATTTTCTGTCAGGGTCGAGGCGTGGCGCGAGCGCGCAAGAACGCGAGCAAGGCCGGCGACCGCCGACGCGAGCAGCTCCTGGAGCTCGGCCTGCGCCTCTTCAGCGACCGCAGCTTCGCCGACATCTCGATCGACGACATCGCCGCCGCCGCCGGGATCAGCCGTGGTCTCCTCTACCACTACTTCCGCAGCAAGCGCGGCTTCTACACCGAGAGCGTCCGCTACGCCGCCGACCAGCTCGTCGCCAGCACCGACACGCCGGCGACGCTCGAGCCCGAGGCGCGGATGCGGGCGGGCCTCGCCGCCTACCTCGACTACGTCGAGCGCTACGCCGCCGCCTACGCCCTGCTCCTGCGCGGCGGCCTCGGGGTCGACCCGGAGGTCGCCGCGATCCTCGAGGGCGCCCGCGAGGCGATCGTCGCCCGCATCGTCCGCGAGGCCCCCGAGCTCGAGGCGAGCCCGCCGGTCCACGCGGCGCTCCGCGGCTGGATCCACCTCGTCGAGGGCATGAGCCTCGACTGGATCGAGCGCCGCGAGCTCCCCCGCGAGCGCCTGATCGAGGTCTTCATGGCGGCGCTGTGGAGCATCGCCGAGGCGGCGCTCGGCGACCTCGCGCTCGCCGGCGCCGCGTCTGCACGGACATGACCCTTGGTTTATGCCGGCGCGCCTTGGAGCCTGTCCAAAAAGACATCCAACAGCTCGCTCCATGCTCGTCGGCGGCGTCGCCGATCTGCGCGACAGACTCCTAGGCTCCTAGCCGGCGCCGAAGAAGTGGGCGTCGCGCAGGCGCTCGAAGGCCTGCTGGACCAGGCGCACGCGGGCGGAGTCGCGGCTGCGCTGGCCGGCGACCAGGTAGATCGCCAGCTTCTCGCCGATGATGTCCGGAAGGACATCGATGAGGTCGGCGCCGGCGCTGGCGAAGTCCCAGGGGCCGTAGCCGATCCCGAGGCCCGCGCGGGTCCCACGGGCGACGGTCTCGGCGTTGGTGATCGCCAGGAGCGGGCGCACGCGGACCGAGCCGCCGGCGCGCAGCGCCCAGCGGGTCGGGCTCCGCGGCGGGATGTAGAAGCCGAGGAGCCGGTGGTCTTCAAGATCGTCTGGCGTGCGGATCGGCGGCCGCCCCTCGAGGTACTCGCGCGACGCCCGACAGCCGACGTCGACGGTCTCGAGGAGGCGCATGAAGAGGTCGCCGTCCTCGGGCGGACTCAGGGTGACGACGAGGTCGAAGTCGTCCTTGAGCGGGTGGAGCGGCCCCGCCGACTCGAAGAGATGGAACGAGGGCCCGCCGTCGCCGAGGAGCAGCGGCTTCAGGGCCTCGAGGAGGATGTCCGGGGATGGCCCTGGGGGCATGCCGACCTTGATCACCCCGCCCTGCGCCTCGTCGGCGCTGCGCGTCTCGGCGACCGCCTCCTCGGCGTCGCGGAGGAGCTCCCGGCCGCGGGCGACGAGGGCGCTCCCGGCCGCGGTCAGGCGCAGGTGTCGGGGGCTGCGCTCGACGAGGCGGCAGCCGAGCGCGTCCTCGAGCTGCTGGAGCTTGCGCCACGCCGTCGACCGCGGCAGCCCATAGGCCCGCGCCGCCGCCGACACCGAGCGCTCGCGCCCGACCGCGCACAGGAGCGCCACGGCCTCCAGATCGAGCGCGGCGCCGGGCAGCGGCGCGGATCCACCGTCTCGCCTGTCCCGTTCCTGAGACACATCGTCTCATTACAGAGACAAGCGCCCCTCCGTCAAGAGGCTACGTTGGCTGCCGAGATCGCCGAATTCCTCGGCCAAAGAGCCCTCACGAGGATCCCGATGCACCTGCCGACCACGACCCCCCGAACGCTGCCCCTCCCCGTCCTCAGCGGGAAGCTCCCCGTGTTCGGCCACACCTTCCGCCTGTTCAAGGAGCTGCCGAAGACCTTCCGCGAGCTCGAGGAGAGCCCCGGGCCCTTTTGCTGGCTCAAGATCTTCGGCATGGGCTGGGTCCTCGTCTACACGCGGCGCGAGTCCTTCGACTTCTTCATGAACCGAATCACGAGCTCGGCCCGGATGATCGAGATGGGTGAGATCACGATCGGCCACAAGTCGATGGTCTCGGCCGACGGCAGCGAGCACCGCCACCTGCGCAAGGCCGCGAGCCGCCCCTTCACGCCGCGCGGCCTGACCATGTCCGGCGTCAGCGCGATCATCGAGGAGGTCGTCCGCGCGCGCGTCGACGCGATGCTCGCCGCGGACGAGGTCCTCCTCTACCGCGAGACCCAGCGGGTCGCCCTCGACATCATCTTCCGGATCATGGGGATCCCGGAGAGCCAGCTCGAGCTGTGGGGTGACAAGTTCAACGACCTGATCAAGGGGGTCATCGGCCCGAGCGTCAACATGCCGCCCTTCCCCTACTTCAAGGCCGCGAAGGCCCGCCGCTGGCTCGACGAGCGCCTCAAGGGCTACATCGAGGCGGCGCGCAGGGACCCCGACGCCCAGGGCCTGGTCCCCGAGATGATCCGCGGCCGCGACGACGAGGGCGAGGGCCTCACCGACGAGGAGCTCCTCGACAACCTCCGCCTCCTCGTCTTCGCCGGCCACGAGACGACCGCCTCGGTGATGGCGTGGATGGCGAGCTACCTCGCCACCGACCCGACGCTCCACGACCGCCTCGTCGCCGAGGCCACGAGCGCCGAGGGCCTCCCGCACGCGCCCAAGGAGATGGGCAACCACCCCTTCGCCGAGGCGCTCTTCCGCGAGAGCCTGCGCCTGCACCCGCCGGTCCCCCTGCAGAACCGCGACCTCATCGAGCCCCTCGAGGTCGACGG
>JAGQIT010001486.1 GCA_020431135.1 Myxococcales bacterium
ATCAAGGGCTGCACGCTGCGCGAGCGGCTGCGGCGCGAGCGGGCGCGACGAGGCGGCGCGACGCCGACCACCGAGGCCGAGGTGCGGGTCCTCCTCGACCTCCTCGCCGCCGCCGGCGCGGGCCTCATCGCCGCCCACCAAGCCGGCCTCGTCCACCGCGACTTCAAGCCGGACAACGTGCTCGTCAGCGACGAGGGCCGGGTCTGCGTCGTCGACTTCGGCCTCGTCGCCCTGACCTCGCGCGACGTCCCCGCGGCGCTCCTCGGCGAGACGACGAGCGATGGCGTGCGCGCCCTCGACCTCGAGTTGACGGAGGCCGGCGCGATCCTCGGGACCCTCGCGTACATGTCCCCGGAGCAGCTCCGCGGGCTCCCTTCCGACGCCCTCAGCGATCAATTCAGCTTCTCGATCGCCCTCTTCGAGGCCCTCCACGGCAAGCGCCCGTTCAGCGGCTCGAGCCGCGCCGAGCTCCGGGCGAACGTCGCCGAGGGGCGCCGCGCCGACGTCCGCCGCAACCGCGCCGTCCCGGGGTGGATCCAGGAGGCCGTCGAGCGCGGCCTCGCCGTCGACCCACGCGACCGCTGGCCGTCGATGGAGGCGCTCCTCGAGGCCCTTCGCCGCTCGCCGACCCGCCGCCGCAAGCGCCTCGTCAGCGGGCTCCTTCTCGCAGCGACCGCCATCGCCGCGCCCCTCAGCTACGGCGCGGTCGAGGAGCGCCGCGAGGTCGCCTGCGAGCGCCTCGCCGCGGAGGCCGTCGCGCCGTGGACCGAGCACCGCCCGGAGATCCGCGCCGGCCTCATCGCTAGCGGCGCCCCGTTCGCCCCGCCGACGGCGTCGTGGGTCGAGCGCCAGCTCGACACCTGGACGGCCGCCTGGCAGGACGCGCGCGTCGAGGCCTGCGTCGATCCCGGCGAGTCCGGCTCCTACGAGGCGCGCCGCGGCCTCTGCCTCGACCGCCAGGCCGCGCGCATGCGCAGCCTCCTGCCGCTCTTCCGTGACGCCGATCAGACGACGATCCAGCACGCGGCCGTCGCCGCCGCGAGCCTCCCCGAGGTCAGCCGCTGCGTCGATCCGGTGTGGCTCTCGACCGAGCTCCGGGCCGAGGCCTCACCCGCGACCCAGGCCGGGATCGAGGCGCTCCGCGCCCGCCTCCTCGCCGCGACCTCGCACGAGATCACCGGCTCGCTCGGGCGCGGCCTCGAGATCGCCGAGGCCGCCCTCGTCGACGCGCGCGAGCTCGCCGACCCGGAGCTCCTCGCCGAGGCGCTGCTCACGGCCGGCCGCCTCCGCCTCTACGTCGTCGCCCCGGAGGACGCCGCCGCGCTCCTCGCCGACGCCTACTTCCTCGCCGGCGAGATCGGCCACCAGCGGGTCTGTGCCGAGGCCGCGGTGCTGATGATCTCGGCGGTCGGCTTCCACCTCGCGCGCACCGCGGAGGGCCTCGCTTGGGGACGCCACGCCCTGATGTGGCTCGATCACCTCGGCATCCGCGACGCGATGATCAACGCCGACTACCACAACCATATCGGCATCAACCTCGTCCGCAGCGGGCCGCAGGCCGGCGCCGAGGCGCTCGAGCACTTCAGCGCGGCGCTCGCGATCCTCGAGGCCGCCCTCGGCGACGCACACCCGCTCGTCGCCGGCGCCCACAACAACGTCGGCTTCGCCCTCGACGCGATGGAGCGCCGCGATGAGGCCCTCCAACACTACCGCCGCGCCGTCGAGATCACCGAGGAGCTCTTCGGTCCCGTGCACCCGGACGCCGCGACCGGCCGGACGAACATCGCGTCGATCCACCTCTACGCGGGGGACCACGCGCGCGCCCTCGCCGAGTTCGAGCGCGCCCTCGAGGTCCGACGGGCGACCCTCGGACCGGATCACCTCGACGTCGCCGACTCGCTCGGCAACATCGGCTTCGTCCTCCGTCAGCTCGGCCGCCACGACGAGGCGCTCGCTCGCTTCCGCGAGAGCCTGCGGATCCGCGAGGCGCAGCTCGACCCAGCGCACCCGGACATCGCCCTCTCCCTCCAGAGCATCGGCGCCACGCTTGTCGACGCCGGCGATCCCGAGGCCGCCCTCCCGCCGCTCGAGCGCGCCCTCACGATCCGCGAGGCGAGCGAGGGCGCCGACCACAGCCCCGCGGGCGAGAGCCACCTGACCCTCGCCCACGCGCTCCTCGACCTCGGCCGAACGGACGCGGCCGTCGACCACCTCGACCACGGCGCC
>JAGQIT010000181.1 GCA_020431135.1 Myxococcales bacterium
CAGCGGCATGATCGCGTTGCCGCCGACCATGACGTGGCGGCCGAAGGGATCGCGCGGGTCGATCTGGCCGAAGTCGCCGCCGGGCGGCCGGCGGGCGATCCGGGTCGTGATCGGCACCCCGTCGACGCTGGTCTTCGGGACATGGCAGTCCTGACAGGACGCCGCGTCGGGCCCGGGGACGCCCTCGGTCGTGTAGGCGGACGCCCGCCACTCGAGGTACGGGCTCTGCTCGTTGAGGGAGTGGCCGCTCGGCGTCCCCTCTGGGGTCAGCGCGTCGGTGATGAGCGAGTGGCAGGTCCCGCAGTGGGCCGAGTCGAGGAGCTGCGTCCCCTGGGTCGGGGTGAAGCTCGTGTGCATCATCATCGGCCCGGTGAAGGGATCGGCGTGCGGTCCGTAGATCTCCGCGACCGGCTCGATGATGTAGTGACCCGAGAAGCTCTCCGGGGTCCCGAGGTTGTCGGGCTGGATCTGGTGGCAGGCCGTGCAGGCGACGCCGTCGAGGCCGAAGCTCGCCCGGTCGTCGCCCTCGAAGAGCCAGTCGAGGGTCGGCGTGTCCTCGTCGTGGAAGGCGCCGTCGACCACCGCCATCGGCGTGTGGCAATGCATGCACTCGCCCTCGATCGCGTCCTTGGCGGCGGGGAAGGTCGCGGTCTCGGCGGCGACCATCGCCCACCAGAAGGGGTCGCGGGCGGAGTTCGCCATCATCGACCCCTGCCACAGGTTGTCGGGCGCGATCTCGCGGTCCTTCTCGTCGCGCATCGCCGTCGCCGACGCCTCGTTCGAGTGGCACTCGCCGCAGACCAGCGAGGTCGCGAAGTGGCCGTCGTCGATGAGCTCGAGCTCAGGCAAGTCGAGGCGATCCTCGCCGGGGCCGCCGGTGGTCTCGCCCGTGGTCTCGCCCGTGCTCCCCTCGCTCTCGCCGGCGCTCCCCGAGCTCTCGCTCGCGGCGGTCGTCGACGTGCTCGAGGAGGAAGAGGCGCTGCCCGTCGACGTCGCGCCGGTCGTCGCGGTCGTCGTCGCGGTCGTCGTCGCTGCGCTGTCGTCCCCGTTGCAGGCGATCGCCAGGCATGTGGACGCAGAGAAGGCCATGATGAACGACGTTCGCATTGAACCAGGCTAGGCTGTAGGAAGAGCCCTGGAAAGGCCCGTCGCTGCCGAAAGAACTGCGTGTGGACGCCCGCAGCACCAGCCCGCGATGGGAGGGGTTCGCCGGTTGGGGAGCGCGGCGCAGCGTCGCATGGCGCCGGTCTGACACGTCGACGCGAGCCGCGTGTGTGACCGCCGCGGCGGCAAAACTGTGCGCTTCGGGGCGGCGAGCCCCGGCGGAGCGCGGGTGGACAGGATGTCGCAGGCGCCGCGTCCCGCGGCGCGTCGCCTCGCTCGAGGTCGACGGCCTCGTCGCCCGCTGCGACAGAACGCCGCTGTGCCGGGGGGTCGCCGCGAGATCTGGCGCGGCGTGGATGATGACCGTGGATCGGCGGCTAGGGCTCGACCTCGACGATCACCCCGTCGAGGAGATCCTGCAGCCAGTCGGTGAGGAGCACGCCGCCGACCTCGGTGTCGTAGAAGTCCGAGTTCTGCGTCCAGACGTGCTCGGTGCTCGGGATGAAGTAGCTGGCCCAGCCGCTCGGGCCGAGCTGGGTCGCGCGGTACTCGTAGAGGCCGGCCTCGAAGACGCCGCCGGGCATCGTCCCGAAGCCGGAGCAGTCGTCGACGCCGAAGGCGTAGAAGATCGAGATCGTCCCGTCGCGCGTGCTCGAGATCAGGCCCAAGTTGGCGCGCGGCACCGCGGCGGCGAGGTACGAGGCGATGTTCGTGAGCCCGCCGCCGTCGGCTCCCGTGCACGCGTCGCAGCCCGGCGGGAGGGTCTCGGTGAGGCCCCACAGGTCGCGCCACTGCTGCTGGAGGCAGGGCGTGACGTACTCATCGCCGAGGATCGGCGCCGAGTCGTCGACGAAGGAGATCCCGCTCTTCGGGAACGCCTCGGCGAAGCGGATGAAGTTGAAGCCGCCGCCGAACCCCCCCGCGGAGGCGCCGGTGATGAGCACCTCGGGCGCGTCCGCGAAGGTCGGCACGACCCGCTGGAGGAACGCGTCGATGTTGCGGTGACCGACGAAGTCCATGGGGTCGGGCTGCTCGTCGATGAACACCCCCTCGCGGTCGCCGGCGAAGACGTCGCCGGAGCAGTAGGGGATGTAGACGACGTTCCAGTCGCCGACGGGGTTCTCCGGGCGGTCTTGGTTGAAGATCCCCCAGCCGCCCCAGGAGCCGCTCCAGCCGGAGAAGTCGCCGCTGTCGTAGGAGCCAGGGTTGTTGAGGCAGGTCAGGGTGTTGAAGCAGGCGCCGCCGCCCTGGAGGTAGATCAGGAGGTTGTCGCTGCTCCCGTAGCGCACGCCGATGCCGGTCGGCGCGCCGGTGCGGCACTTGGCGTCGGGGAAGTCGACCCAGACCCACTCGCCGGGCTCTCCAGGGGGGAGGGGCTCGCCGTCGTAGACGACGCCGCCGGTCGTGTCGGCGTCGGTGTCGGTGCCGGTGTCGGTGCCGGTGCCGGTGTCTGTGTCGCCGGTGGTCGCGTCGCTGCTCGACGTCTCGGTGTCCGAGCCGCCGGTGGGGGTGGTGGTCCCGGACGTCTCCGTGTCGCCTTCGCTGGCGCTCGCCGACGTGTCGTCGCCGGCGCAGCCGTCGAGGCCGAGGAGGGCGCTCGCTGCGAGGACGAGCACGAGCGGATGGGGAGCTGAGCGCACGGGGGACCTCCTGAACCTGAACCTGAACCTGAACGTGAACTCGAGGAGACCCAGGATCGCTGGCGCGCGGGTGCCGTGCAAGCGGACGTCCCAGGAACGGGGGCGAGGCGCGGGAACGCGAGGGGAGGCACGGCGTCTGCGGTGTCGGCTCGATGTCCGCTCGCCGCGAGTCGCCGCGAGTCGTCGCGGATCGTCGCCGAGGCTGCTCGCCGGCTGCGCGCCGCGGGGCGCGAGGTGTCACTAGCTGTAGAGCGTCTCGGGCCAGAGGGTCGAGGTGATCTCGCGCATCCGCGCCTCGCCGCGCCAGTAGCTCGAGTCGAGGTCGATGCGATAGGAGGTGGCGAGGAGGCGCTCGATGGTCGCCTCGAGCTCGCGGACGACGGCGGCGCTCTCGATGACGACGTTGGCCTCGTTCTCCCAGTAGCTGGCGGTGACGTCGAGGTTGGCCGAGCCGACGCTGGCGACCTCGCCGTCGACGCTCATCACCTTGGCGTGGACGTAGGGGCGGACGACGCCGCCGCGGGTGACGATCTCCTCGAGCTTCGGCGTCGCGTACTCGTAGGTCTCGGCGCCGGCGCGGATCAGCGGCTCCAGGCGGTGCTTGGTCATGTACTCGAAGAAGACGCGGGCGAGCGGGCCGCGGAGCATCTTGCCGTCGCCGCGGCGGGCGACCCCGGAGCCGGTGAGGATGACGACGCGGACGCCGCGATCGAGGGCGCGCAGGAGGCCGCCCTGGAGGCTGGCGAGGATCGGGAAGTCGTTGAGGATGTAGACGTGGCGGTCGGCGCCGTCGACGAGCGCCTCGTAGGCGCCGAGGGTGTTGGTGTCGACGAGGCCGCGGTGGAGCACGAGGCGGGCGTCGACGTCGCCGACCGCCGCGAGGTCGGGGAAGAGCGCGTTCTCGTCGGCGATCTCGGGGCCGCCGCTCGCCCGCCAGGTCGTCACGAAGTCGCGCTGGACCGCGCTGACGAGGGGGCCGTGGACCTCGACGTGGGCGTCGAGCCAAGGCACCCGCTCGTGCGGCGTCCAGTCGGTGATCGCGACCTCGTCGAAGCCCGTGTAGTACTCGTCGCCGCAGTTTCGCCCGCCGACGAGGGCGACCTCGCCGTCGATGATGATCAGCTTGCGGTGGTCGCGTCGCTTGAAGGCGCCGACCTCGAGGCGGTCGCTGGAGATCGGCGCCGAGGCGACGATCTCGATCCCCGGCTCCTCGCCGAGGCCGTCGGCGATCGGGTTGGTGAGGCCGAGGACCCCCTGCGTCGAGTAGAGCGCGTCGACGATCAGGCGGACGGCGACGCCGGCTCGAGCGGCGCGGATCAGGCGGACGGCGAGGCGCTCGGTGAAGATCCCGGGGCGGAGGATGTAGAACTGGAGATGAACGCTGGTCGTCGCCCGCTCGATCAGCGCGAAGAGGCGCTCGCGGGCGCGGCGGTTGTCGAGCTCGACGACGCAGCGGTTGCCGCTGACGACCGGGGCGTCCGCGAGGACGTCGAGGCGCCAGCGCCGGGTCGGGGAGGCGGCGAAGCGGCGGCGGAGATCGGCGGCGGCGCGGACCCACGGGTCGAGGCCGCCGGGGCCGCGCAGGCGCTCGGCGAGCTCGTCGAGGTCGACGCTCGCGATCTCGTCGGCGGCGCACGCCGTCGCCCAGACCTCGCTCTCGCTCGTGACCATCAGGACGAGGGGCACGCCGTCGGCGCGGATCCGCCGGATCCGCGTCGCGGCGAAGAGGGTGTGGAAGTCGATGCCGAGGGTCTTGAACTCGACGTCGGACTTGGGGTGGACGAGGATCGCCCCGCGCGGGAGGCCGTGGCGGCTGAGGGCCTCGCGGATCTGTCGCTGGCGATCGTCGGGGTGGAGGTCGAAGAAGACGAGCGACCAGCCGCGGAGCGCGAGCTCGCGGAGCGGCGCGAGGTCGCGGGCCGGATCGCTGAGGAGGAGCTCGGCGTTGACGGCCGCCGTCGGCGCGTCGGTGATCACCTGGACGATCGGCGCCTCGCGGGCCTGACCCCAGGCGACGACGTGGCCGCGGCGGTCGAGGGCGTCGACGACGACGGGGTGGATGCCGGGCTCGCGCGCGATCGCGCGGACGCGGACGACGGGCCCGCGGATCTCGACCTCGTCGACGACCTCGTCGCCGACGCGGACGCGGGCTTGGGCCGCGCGCAGGCGGGTCAGGCGATCGACGGGGAGCTCGAGCTCGACGGGGACGCCGGCGGCGACGAGGCGATCGCGGCCGCCTGTCTGGGTGAAGCGGACGAGGCCGCCGGTCGACCGCCAGCGATCGAGGGAGTCTGAGATCGCCTGCACGGCGCCCTCGAGGGCAGAGGTGCCCCGCCCCGGCGGCGGCTCGTTCGCCTCGAGCTCGCCGGTCTGCTCGGCGAAGAACGAGCGGACGATCTCGGCGACGCGCGCTGTGACGCCTGCGCTGCGCTCGCGGCTGGTGGGGGGGCTCGCCATCTCCGCAAGCGTGCGCCCCGGCAGCGGCGATGACCAGCGCAAATCCGCGGGCGACGGGCGCCAGCGCCGCTGACCGATCGAACATACGCCACGCGGCGCGGTGGAGCGTGTTGGCGGCCCCCACGCCCCGCGCTATGGTCGCGCTGCGATGCGTCGGCTGTGTCTCCCCCGGGTCTCCTCTGTTCTCCTGGGCCTCTTGGCCCTCCCGGCCCTCGCGTGCTGGCCCTCGGGGAGCGGGTCGACGTCGGCGACCGCCGGCGAGAGCTCGGCGACGGCGACGACCGGCGACGAGACGACCGGATCGACCGACGCGACTGAGACCGGCGTCGGCGAGACCGAGGGGCTCCCGCCGGGGTTTTGGCCCGGCGTTCTCTGCCCCGAGGACGACGCCGAGCGCCCGCGGATCTACTTCGATCTCGACGCCGGCAAGGATCCGCAGCTCGACTTCTTCCGCCTGCCCTTCCCGAACGACGCCCGCCGCGTCGGCGGCGGCCTCGACCTCGACGGCTTCCCGGAGCCGCCGGCGGATCTCGATCCGTCCTACGGCGCCGTCGTCGATCGCTGGCTCAAGCACCTGCGCTTCGACGCGCCGGGCTTCGCGGTCAACGGCGCGGTCCTCTTCCGCAGCAGCAGCGGCATCGCCGGGCTCGGCGGCGTCCACTACATCGACATCACCCCCGGCTCGCCGAACTACGGCGAGTCCGTGAAGGGCCTCCGCTTCCGCGCCGAGAACGGATCGATCAGCCGCAACAACTACATCTGCCCGAACTGGCTGGCGGTCGAGCTCGTCGACGGCGTGCCCCTGCGGCCGGCGACGACCTACGCGGTTCTCCTCAGCGACGCGCTGATCCCCGTCGGCGCCGACGCCTTCATCCCCGACGACGACTTCGCGGCGATGCTCGCGGACTCGGCCCCCGCCGATCCGACGGTCTTCGCCGCCTGGGAGCGCTTCGCCCCGCTGCGCGAGTTCCTCGTCAGCCCGGCGAACACGCAGGGCGTCGGCCTGAGCAAGGGGTCGCTCGTCGGCGGCACCGTCTTCACCACCGCGCCGAACCACGATCCCTTCGTCGGCGCCGGCGCGGTCGTCGACGACGCGCCCTTCTACGTCGAGGACCTCCACCTGTGCGCCGGCGGCGAGGACTCGCCGTGCTCGAGCGCCGCGGGGCTCAGCGACGACGAGCGGGCGGAGCGGCGCTGCGGCCCGGCCTCGGACGCCTACCACGAGATCCACGGGCGCATGCGGATCCCGATCTTCCAGGAGGGGGTCGCCCCCTACACGTCGGTGGGCGGGGCGATCGCGGTGAAGGGCGGCGCGCCGGTGATCGCCAGCACCGCCGACGTCTGCTTCGCCATGACCGTGCCCAAGCAGGTCGACGTCCCGGAGGGGGGCTGGCCGGCGCTGATCTACGCCGACGGCACCGGCGGCTCCTTCCGCGGGGCGCTGCGCTCGAGCATGGCCGCGCGGGTCGCCCCCGCCGGCGTGGCGACGATCGGCCTCGAGCCGGTGCTCCACGGCGAGCGCCGCGGCGACGACGACAGCGACGGGCTCGTCGACGGGCTCGACGTCTACCAGCTCGTCTTCAACGTCTTCAACCCGGACTCGGCCCGCGACACGCTGGTCCAGGGGGCGCTCGATCAGCTCAGCGTCGTCCGCTTCGCCGACCTCTTCACCGACGACGGGATCCTCCCCGACGGGGCGATCCGCTTCGACGGCGAGGCGCTCGCGTTCATGGGCCACAGCCTCGGGGCGAACTCCGGCGCGCTCATCCTCCCCTTCGCGCCGAGCGTCCGCGCGGCGGTGCTGAGCGGCGCCGGCTCGAACCTGCCGCAGGCGCTCCTCGCCAAGGAGGAGCCGAAGGTCCTAAACCCCGTGACGATGCAGTGGATGACCCCGCGCGAGCTCCTGCAGGCGGCCTTCCAGGAGCGCCCGGATCACCCGCTGACCGCCTCGCACCCGATGCTCGTCCTCCTCAACACCTACGTGAACCGCTCCGACGCCGACAACACGAGCCGCCACCTCCGCCGCGAGCCGCTGGCGGGGAGCGAGGCCAAGCACCTCCTCGACTACATCGGCCACGTCGACTCCTACGCGCCGCTGCGCTCGGCCGGATCGCTGGCGGTCGGCGCCGGGGTCCAGGTCGCGCCGGGGACCCTGTTCCCGGGGCCATGTGAGAGCTACGAGGACGACGCCGAGCGGACCGCCTGTGGCTACAGCGCCAACGGCTGGCTGCCGACCACAGGCCTGCCGGCGCAGGGCAACGCCGGCGGCGTCACGGCGGTCGCGCGGATGCTCGACCAGCCGCCGGGTGAGGACGGGCACTTCGTGGTCTACGAGGTCGCAGAGCTCGAGCGCGCCGCGTCGTTCGTCATCGACGCGCTCACCGGCGAGGGCGCGCCGACGGTG
>JAGQIT010001487.1 GCA_020431135.1 Myxococcales bacterium
GTCTGGTGGCGCATCCAGGCGATGACCGCGGCCCGGGCCCGCTCCTCGACGGAGATCCGCTTGGTCCGCGCGACGGTGCCGCTGCCGACCGGGGTCGCGTGGGCGACGACCCGGGCGGCGACGGTCCGCGCCAGCGCGCCCCAGCGCGGGGCGAAGCGCAGGAAGTCGAGCACCGACTGCTCGAACTCGACGACGTAGGCCGCCTGCGCGCGCTCGCGGCGGGCGGCGTCGGCGACCCGTCGCTTGGCGTAGGCCTCGGTGTCGCGCTCCGCGACGAGCTCGGCCTTGAGGCGCTCGATCGTCGCAGCCGGCGCCCACAGGCCGCGGGAGAACGCCTTGCGCCCCCGCTTCTCGACGACCGCCCAGGAGGGCCCGGCCCGCTTCACCCGGCGCGTCAGCGCGGCGTCGCCGGGCGGCAAGCAGGCCCACCCCGCCGGCGGCGACAGGCGGCGCCCGTCGGGGGCGAGGAAGACGCGCGGATCGGCGGTCGGCGACAGGGTCAGGGTCTCGGCCATCGGCGCCGCGAAGCTAGCCGAGGCGGGTCCCGCCTGTCGAGGCTCGCCGCCGCAGCTCCGCCCGACGCGGTCGATTCGACCTGCCCGCGCCGAGCGTGAAGCTGGGGAGGTCGCGGCGCCCACGGCCGGTAGGAGGCCGTCCGCGAGCGACACCTCGGCGACGTCAGAACACAGCCGCTCCGCGGCGCGCTGCAGCAGGGCCTGGCGGAGTCGAGGACCGGCGCGCCGCCATCCTCGGCCCGCCCGGCTTCGCTAGAGCGCAGCTGCCCCGGGCGTACGCCAAGGTCTGACGGAGGCGCGGGCAGTGAGCGCGCGACGAAGACTCAGACGACCCCTTAGTGACCGAGCCGCCCCTGGCCCTCGATCCCCGCGGCGAGCGAGCGGACGATGCCGACCTTGCGCAGCTCCTCGGCGAGGCCGGAGTCGAGCGAGCGCAGCGCGAGCTCGGGGCGGACGCCGCTGATCACCGGCGTGGCGCCGAGCAGCTTGAGGCCGCGCAGGAGCTTCTCGAGGCGCCGCGCCCCCGCGTCGTCGACGTCGACGACCCCCGTGAGATCGATGAGCACGCGCCGAGCCCCGCGCTGGACGACCGCCGCCAGCAGCTTGCTCTGGATCGCCGCCCCCTGCTCGTCGTCGAGGTGGCCGATGATCGGCACCGCGAGGGTCTCCTCGCCGACCTCGAGGAGCGGCGCCGAGAGCTCGAGGATCTCGCGGCGCTGGGCGATCACCGTCTCGAGCGCGGCCTTGAGGCTGTCGATCCGCAGGCCGCGGCTGGCGGCGAGGCGCTCGGCCTCGATCCGCGCGGTCTCGTCGCGGTGCTCGAGGAGCGCGGCGAGCTCCCCCGTGACCGGGTCGCGGAGCGGCGAGCCGCTGATCCGATGCCAGCGGACGCCGGCGGTCGTCTCGACCTCGGCGACCGTGTCGAGCTCCTCGCCGCCGAGCGCCCGCTCGAGGATCGCCGCCGCCTCGCCGCCGTCGACGAGGCGCGAGCTCCACGAGCTCTGCTCGGCGAAGCAGGCGAGCGCCGCGGTGTTGCGGGCCAGGACCTCGCCCTCCGCGCTGACGAGGAAGGCGACGAGCGAGGTGTGGCGGGCGATCGCCAGGACCCGCTGGAACTCGCCGACGACCTTCTCCTCGGCGAGCGGCAGCGCCTGGTTGAGGAGGCCCATGTGGCCGTTGTCGAGGAGCACCCCGGAGAGGTGGAGGTCGACGACCACCGGGTGCCCCTTCGGATAGAAGGCCCAGTCCTCGCGGAGGACCTCGCCGGCGCGGACCCGCTCGATGAGATCCTGCGTCCGCTTGAGAACCCGCTCCGGCGCCCCCGACTTGATGTCGCGCCCGACGAGCTCCGCGGGGCTCGACGCCCGCCACAGCGCCGCGGCGGCCTCGTTGGCCCAGACCATCTCGATGGTCTCCGTGTCGATCACCCAGGCCGGCACCGCCGCCCGCCGCAGGCCCGCCTCACACTCGCTCAGCTTGTCGAACTCCACCGCCATCCGCCCCGGCACATTGTACGAATTACGGATCAGGTGATCCAACAGCGGCCGGAGAGAAGTAGCGAGCGCCCACGCGCCCCCGCGGTCGCCTACACTCGATCGCGTCGCGGACCTCCGCGACCGCCGACCATGGGCACGCAGTCTCTCTACGTCGACGTCGATGACGACGTCCTCCGCCCCCGGACAGATACCCCCTGCGCCGACGCACCACAGCAGGGGATCCACCTGTTCCACTACCCGAAGTCGCTGTGCTCACAGAAGGTCCGCCAGCTCCTCGACGAGAAGGGCGTCGCCTGGACCTCGCATGTCGTCCAGCTCCCGCTCGAGGCGCAGTACGAGCCCGCGTACGTGCGTATCAACCCGCGCTGCGTCGTCCCGACGCTCGTCCGCGACGGCAAGGTGACCACGGACTCGATGAACATCCTGCGCTTCGCCGACGCCGCCCTCCCGGGGCCGGCGCTCACGCCCGCAAGCGCCAGCGCACGGGCCTGCGTCGACCGCTTCCTCGCCAGCGCTGACGGCCTCTTCCTCGAGGTCCTGACCTACGGCGAGATCCCCGGCGTGCGCAAGCCGCTCCTCATGCGCCGGGCCGCCAAGGGCACGCACGCGGAGAAGCTCGCGCGCCTCGACGCCAAGCTCCGCGAGCACGGCGACGACCCGCGCCTGCGCGCCGCCTACGCGCGCCTGGGCGAGCGCGTGCCGGCGCTGGCGGGCGGCGGCATGCTGCTGCGCAAGCCGCTCTCCGCGCCGCTGCTCTCGCGCCTGGGCATCACGGGCATCTTCTCGCCGTTCACCGGTGAAGCGCACGTGAACGACCGCACGCGGCCGTGGCTGCACCTGTTCTCGGCGGCGCACGAGCTCGCGCACCAGAAGGGCTTCGCGCGCGAGGACGA
>JAGQIT010001488.1 GCA_020431135.1 Myxococcales bacterium
GGCGGCGGCCGTGGCCGGCGGCGTGCGCATGGAGTACCCGGCGGCGCCGTGGGCCGAGGCGGAGGGCTGAGTGCTGCGCGCGACCTTCCTCGGCCACCAGGGCTGGCTCCTCCGCGGCGGCGGGTCGGCGCTCCTCGTCGATCCGCTGCTGACCTCGAGCTTCGGCCACGGCGGCCTGGTCGGCGAGCTCTACCCGCCGCGGGCGCTCGACCTCGCCGGCTTCCCGGCGATCGACGCGGTCGTGATCAGCCACGAGCACGACGATCACTTCGACGTCCCGTCGCTGCTGCGCCTCGACCGGCGGATCCCGATCTACTTCCCCGCGCGCGGGTCGATCGCCGGGCGTGGCCTCCTGCGGGGGCTCGGCTTCGAGGTCCGGCCGCTGGCGCCGGCGGCCGAGCACTCGATCGGCGGCCTGCGCCTGCGCACCTTCGTCGCCGATCACCGCGGCGCGGAGCTCGGGGACGAGTGGGAGGTCGCGCCCTTCGTCGTCCGCGACATCGACGGTCACGGCAGCTTCGCCTCGTCGGTCGACGTGCCGCCGCCGCCGGCGATGCTCGCCGCCCTCGGCGACCTCGCGCCGCGGCCGGGGATCTGGTGCTACGCCAACAACTTCTCGAGCGCGGCCCACCAGCGCCTCGGGGCGACGAGCGCGGCCCCGGCGAGCGACGCCGTCAGCCTGGCGAGCGCCTTCCTCCGCCGCTACGCCGCCGTCGAGCGCCTCTGGGGCGCGCCCGCGGTCGCGGCGATCGTCGGCGCCGGCTGGAGCTTCGCCGACGCGCGGGCGTGGCTCAACCACGCGGTCTTCCCCCTAGAGAATGATGTCCTCGCGGACAGCCTCGCAGCGGTCGCGCCGCGGACGCGGGCCGTGGCCGCGCGGCCCGGGGCGACGATCACTCTGGCTCGGGGTGAGCACGTCGGGATCGAGGGCTCGCAGCCCTTCCTCGCCGCGCTCCCGCGCGAGCGCTGGCCCGATCGCGGCTACCGCGAGGGGATCGCCCCGGCGCCGGACTACGCCCCTGCGACAGGGCGCGGCGACGTCGACACGGCGGGCGAGGGGGCGCTGCGCGAGGGCCTCGCCGCGCTCGCGGGCTGGCTCTACGGCGGCCCGCTCTTCCGCGCGCTCTACTCGCTCGATCCCGGCGACTGCGGCGGGCGGCGGCCGACCGTGGCGCTCCGTCTGCGGGCCGATCGCGAGGGCGGGGCGCGGACGCTGGCCTACGATCCCGCCGCCTGCGCGTTTGTGCCGGTCGAGGCCGCGGCCGCCCATGAGGAGTTCATCGCCGGGATCGAGTGCTGGGCCCGTGACCTCGCCGGCCTCTTCGCCGGTGAGCTCGGGCCGACGGCGCTCTGCTACGCCGGCCGCCTGCGGGTGTGGAACCACGCGCCGGCGCGCGTCCCCTTCGCGCCGCACCTGCTGTGGATGTTCGCCCACCCGCTGCGCCGCCCGGAGGCGATGGCGAGGCTCTATCGCCGCCTCGTAGCGGCGGCCGGCGAGGTCGCGCCGGTGATCCGCTTCGCCGGGTAGGGGCGTTTGGGCCTCCACCACGCGGCCTGACGGCCGTGATGGCGGGACGAGTGACCCGCGGTCGCGGCGGACGTGCGCGCGCTCGCTGAGCGGCGTTCGCCGCCGACGGAGTCTCGGGTCGGCAGCGATGCTGGCGTGCGACGACCTGGGCGTCCATCGCTGCCGCCACCTCCACCGGATCGAGGCCATCGCCGCGGGGGTTCGCCTCGCCGACATCCTCAAGGTGCGCTCCGACGCGCCCGCGAGGTCGTGACGAGCGACGGGTCGAGGGTCCTCGCGCACCTGCGCGCGAATGAGCGTCGGCTTGCCCCGGCGATTCGTGCCGACGCGGCGGCGGCCGATTGACGCGGCGGGCCGCCGCTGATTCGATGGATCGGGGAGGTGGTGATGGCACGGGAGCGGAGCACATCGAGGACGCAGGAGGTCGAGGGGCGGGGCCCGACGAGCGCGCCGGAGAGTCGGCGGCGCGAGGCGCCGCTCGGCAACCAGGCGCTGCTGCGGGCGCTTGATCAGCGCAGCGAGCTCGCGGTCGCGGCCCCTGATCACCCCGGGGAGCGCGAGGCCGACGTGATCGCCGGCCAGGTCGTC
>JAGQIT010001489.1 GCA_020431135.1 Myxococcales bacterium
GAGTTCCGGATCTCGACGCTGCTGCGCGGCTTCCTCTGCTTCAAGCGCGGCGTCGAGGCCGTGCTCCCGCGCGAGAGGGACCTCGACGCCGAGCTCCGCCTCGGGATCCTCGCCGCCCTCGACGAGCTCTACTACGACACCGCCTTCCGCATGGCCGACGTCTACGCCGACAAGCTCCTCGCGGTCCTCGAGGACGCGCAGCTCCAGCTCATGCGCCGCGAGAAGATGGCCGCGCTCGGCGGCCTCGTGGCCGGCGTCGCCCACGAGATCAACACGCCGATGGGCGTCGCCGTGACCGCCGCGTCGCTCCTCCGCGACCGCTTGGGCGCGCTCGCCCGCGACTTCGACGGCGGCCAGCTGCGCAAGCGCTCGCTCGCCGACTTCCTCCGCGACGCCGGCGAGGCGGCGGAGCTCACCCTCGGCAACCTCCGCCGCGCCTCGGAGCTCGTCGCCAGCTTCAAGCAGGTCGCCGTCGATCAGTCGCACGCGACGCGGCGCCAGGTCCACCTCGCGCCCTACCTCCGCGAGGTGATCTCGAGCCTCGCGCCGCTCTACAAGCGCACGCCGCACCACCTCGAGGTCGACCTCGACGACGCGCTCGAGGCGATCCTCGACCCAGGGGCGCTGTCGCAGATCGTCACCAACCTCGTCCAGAACGCGCTCCGCCACGCCTTCACCGAGGATGTCCCCGGGACCATGCGGCTGACGCTGCGCAGCCCCGGCGCCGGCGAGATCGAGCTCGTCTTCGCCGACGACGGCCGCGGCCTCTCGCGCGAGGAGCAGCGCCGCCTCTTCGAGCCCTTCTTCACGACCCGGCGCGGCCAGGGCGGCAGCGGCCTCGGCATGCACATCGTCCACAACCTGGTCACCGAGGCGCTCCAGGGGACGATCACCGCGGACTCCGCCCCGGGCGAGGGCACCGTACTCCGCGTCCGCTTCCCGGCCGCGCCGCGCGGCTGATCCGCGCCGTCGCCGAAGCGATCGCAGGCCTCGGCGACGCCACGCGACCGGCGACGATCACTGAACACATGATCGGCGTACTTCACCGACTCGCCGCGCGCCGGGCCTGCGCCCTATCAAGGGGATAGGGCAGCGCGACGTCGTCGCAATGGCGGCAGCGCGGACTGGTCGCTTGGCGCGACCATACGCGTTTGCTAAGAGGATAGACCGTGCACGTACAAAGAGATTGGGATCGCGAGCGGATCACGCAGGCGCGGCGGATCCTCGAGCGTTGGAGCCCCGGCAGGACGGCCCCGACGCTGCTCTCCGATAGCATCTCGCACGTCAACGAGGGGATGCCCGCCTTCGTCTACACGATCCCCGACAAGAGCAGCCCCCACCGCGCGCCCGGGGCGTTCAGCGAGCGTTTTCCCCTGGACCGGGTGATCGCCTCGCCCTTCCTCCAGAACAAGCGGCTCTTCGCGCCGAGCTTCACCGACGTGTCCCCCGAGAGCAGCGTCTGGGGCGTTCGCAATCAGACGGTGCTCGGCGCGAGCGACCTCGCCGACGACTACCCGCGGTGGCGTGAGTTTCGCGGGTCGCTCCTCGACCACGCCGGCTTCGCCGATCACATGCGGATCTTCTTCACGACGGCGACGGACGACTGGCTCGGGCTGTGCGGGGCGTTCTCGACGGGGCCGCGCTACACCGAGCGCAGCCGGCGAGCGATGGCGGCGCTCGACGGCGATCTCGCGGACGTCCTGCACGCGCTGCGCGTCCTCGA
>JAGQIT010000182.1:0-274 GCA_020431135.1 Myxococcales bacterium
GCTCGCCTCCTCCTCCGCCTTCGCGCTCGCCTCCGCCTGCGCGCCGCCGAACGCGAGCACGCCCTATCCGGAGGCCGAGCCGCCGATGGGCGAGGTGACGCCGCCGGGGATCGTCCGCTACTTCGAGCGCACGGTCGACCTCGGGCCGCTCCTCGAGGGGTTCCCGTACGAGCGCTTCGAGGCGTCGCTCGCCCGCCAGCGCCTCTTCTTCCTCGAGACCGGCGAGGGCTACACGCTGAAGTCGATGGAGCTGCCGGCGAGCGGCGGCCCCCTC
>JAGQIT010000182.1:424-2054 GCA_020431135.1 Myxococcales bacterium
TGCAGAGCGGCGCCCTCACGCAGGTCACCGACCACGACTACGTCTACGGCTTCGGTTTCTCGGAGGACGACGCCCGCGTCGCCTACCTGCCGCGCGCCGGGGCGACGGCGGCGGAGTTTCGCACCTGCCTGCGCGTCCGCGAGGTCGCCGGCGGCGGCGAGCGCGAGGTGCTCTGCGACAGCCCGGCGCTCTCCTTCACCTGGTCGTCGCCGCGCTTCTCGGCCGATGGGGGCGAGGTCTACTTCACCGCGCTCGTCGACGGCGACCGCAACCGCAAGCAGCTCGTCGCCGTCGACCTGACCGCCGAGAAGCCGAGCGTCCGCCGGATCACCGACGACACGCCGCGCTCGCGCCTGGCGCTCGTCCGCGGCTGGCTCCCGGGCGAGCGCCTGGTCTTCATCGCCAACGACGACGGCTTCGCCAACCTCTACACCTACGAGCGCGGCCGCGGCGAGCTCCGCCAGCTCTCGCGCCTGCGCGAGGACGTGAGCGACGCGGCGCTCCTCGACGTCGGCGTGCTCGCGGTCTCGGGGACGCCGGCGGGGTCGACCGTGTCGCTCTTCGACGGCCGCGCCGCGGCCGGCCCGGCGAAGATCCTCGGCCAGGACCGCCAGCCGGGCAAGGTCCGCCTGATCGACGGCCACGGCCTCCAGGCGGCGTGGTCGCGCCAGGCCCCGGACCTGCTCTTTGAGGCCAACCTCGCGACCTTTACGATCGCCCCCGACGGCGGCGCCCCGGGGCTGCGCGTCGCCCCGCTCGTCGCCCTCGAGCCGGAGCGCGCCGCCGGCCTCGTCCACTGCCAGGCGGCGGCGGTGAGGATCCCTACCCACGACGTCGACCCGGCGACCAAGGCGACGCGCCAGCTCCACGCCTTCGTCCTCCGGCCGCGCGAGCCGATCGCCGCGCCCTCCCAGCGGCGCGCGCTGATCAAGGCGTTCTACGGCGGCGACAACCGCTACAGCGCCTTCGACCAGGTGATGTGCGCGGCCGGGCTGACGGTGATCTCGCCGGCGGTCCGCGGCAGCGGCGGCTTCGGCAAGGACTTCGCCGCGCTCAACGACCGCGACCTCGGCGGCGCCGAGATCCGCGACCTCTTCGCGGTCGGGCGCTGGGTCGAGTCCGAGCTCGGCCTCGAGAGCTGGCAGGTCGGCGTCTACGGCGGCAGCCACGGCGGCTACGCGACGATGCGCGCGCTCACCTTCGAGCCCGCGCCCGACCGCTACCCCTTCGGCTTCGGCCTCGCCCACGCTGGCTTCTCGGACATCCTCACCTTCTTCGCGGCGACGAACATCCCCGACTGGGTGATCCTCGAGAGCGGCGACCCGAAGGTCGCGGCCGACGCGGCGAAGATGCGCGAGCGCTCGCCGCTGACCCACGTCGAGCGCCTCGAGGCGCCGCTCCTCCTGACCCACGGCGAGGCCGACGCCCGCGTGCCGGTCGCGGAGTCGCGGCAGATCGCCGACAAGGCCAAGGCGCTGGGCCGGCCGGTCACGTACGTCGAGTTCCCGGGGCAGGGCCACCACATCGAGGGGCTCGCGCGCCTGGTCGAGTTCTACCAGGCGAATTTCGACCTCCTCGAGGCGGCGGGCGCCGGCCGCGGCGGCGAGGCGGCGGCGGTTCTCGGCGACCG
>JAGQIT010001490.1 GCA_020431135.1 Myxococcales bacterium
ATCCACGACTTCGGCAGCGACCGCGGGATCCCCTACCTGGTGATGGAGCTCCTCGAGGGCTGCGATCTCCGCGGCGCGCTCGAGGGCGGCGGCTGGTCGCGCGAGCGGGCGCTGCGGATCGCCGTCGCCGTCGCTGGGGTGCTCGTCGAGACCCACCGGATCGGCCTCGTCCACCGCGACCTCAAGCCGGAGAACATCTTCCTCGAGCGGACCGGCGAGCGCGAGAACGTCCGCGTCCTCGACTTCGGCATCGCCTTCTTCGACGCCGGCGACGGCGAGGGCGGCGGCCTCACCGACGAGGGGACGATCGTCGGCACGCCGTACTACATCGCCCCGGAGCAGGCGGCGGGGATCCTCGTCGGGCCGCCGGCGGACATCTACGCCTTCGGCTGCCTCCTCTACGAGATGTTCACGGGGCGGACGCCCTTCGAGGGAAGCGCGATCGAGGTGATGTCGAGCCACCTCTACGAGCAGCCGGAGCCGCCGAGCGAGCGCGCCGAGGACGTCTCGCCGCGCCTCGAGTCGCTGATCCTCGGGATGATGCACAAGACGCCGAAGTGGCGGCCGACCGCGCGCCAGGTCGAGGCCGAGCTGCGGGCGATCGCCCGCGAGCACGACGTCGTCCTCGACGTCGTCTCGGAGCTGCCGACGCTGCCGCAGGAGCTCCGCGTCCTCGCGGTCGGCGACGTCGACCGCGAGCTCGTCGCCGCGCTCACGCGCCAGGGGATCCACATCGAGCGCGTCGACAGGGTCGGCGCGCAGCTCTCGCAGGTGTCGGTGATCTTCGCCGCCGACTGCTCGCTCTCGGCGATCCGCGATCTCGTGGCGACGAACGTCCCGGTGGTCGCGACCCTCGACCGCGGCGACCATGAGCGCAGCGTCAAGCTCCGCGAGCTCGGGGTCGCCGCTCGCCTGCCGCGGCCCGTCGATCCCAGCCGCCTGGCGGTCGAGCTCGCCCGGGTCGTCCGCAAGCGCCGCGACGCGCAGCGGACGACGACGCTCCGCCTCCGCGGAGCGCCGCGCGTGACCGACCGCTGAGGCCACGAGGCGGCCGTCCGCGTCCTCGCTACGCGCCCTCGCCCGCCCGCAGGGTCCCTCGCCTCCGCCCGCGCCCGCTGTCCGCCCGCCACGGCCGCGTACGATGGCCGCGCGAGGGCGCGCGTCGAAGGCTCGTAGGGCCGCCTGGTACGCCGTTCTGAGGCGATCGCAGGTTTCTTCATTTTCGGGTGTCATGGGGGGAGCGCCGCCGGCGTTCAGGTGGGCGACACGCGAAAGAGACACGACCGATGCGAAGCTGGATGACGACGATCCTCCTGACCCTCCCCCTGAGCCTGCCGGGCTGCCGCACCTCGGGCACGGTGACGCCGATCGTCGGCGACGGCCCGGGGACGGGGGGCACCGGCGGCGACCCGATCGTCACCGATCCCGGTGAGAACGCGTACTACAGCGGCCCGGCCCACGTCTTCACGCCGCGCTCGCACCCCTCGCACGCCCGCCTGGCGCCGCCGCCCCCGGATCTGCGCGGCCTCCCGCGCCTCGTCGACAACGTCGATCGCTGCTACGGGCGCGTCCATCCGAAGGAGCAGCCGAGGCGCCCGGTCGTCAAGAAGAGCAAGGCGAAGGCCGGCGGCGGCTACAAGAACGTCCCCTACGGCGGCCGGGGGAGCAAGCCCGCGTCGAAGTCGAGCGCGAGCAGCAGCTCCAACGGCGTGCTCGGCGGGGTCGCCAAGGGCAGCGGCAGCGGCTACGGCCGGGGCAGCGGCGCCGGTATGGGCGGCGCTGTCTCTTACGACAGCTCGGCCGCCGAGGCGCCGTCGATGCCGCCGCC
>JAGQIT010001491.1 GCA_020431135.1 Myxococcales bacterium
TCGAGAGGGGTTGGGGGTTCGAATCCCCCCTCCGGCAACGCGCGACGAAGAACGAACAGACCGCCGCGGGGGTGGGCAAATTGGTAAAGTCGCTCGGCTCAGGTCCGAGAGGCCGAAAGGCGTTGAGGGTTCGACCCCCTCCCTCCGCAACGAACGACGAGGCGCCGCGTCGCGGCGCGCAGGCGCGGGGATGGACAAATCGGTAAAGTCGACCGGCTCAAACCCGGGAGGCCGCGAGGCAGTGAGGGTTCGAGTCCCTCTCCCCGCATCGACGCGTGCGCCGGGGCGACGCCACGGCGCACGCGCGGGCGTCGAGTGAGCGCGGAGGTGCGGCTGCAGTCCGTCGCGCGGCGGCGGACGGCCGCTGAGCTCGCGTTGGGCGGCGGCCTGCCGCCTGCGGCTCAGCGGGGCGCGTTGTCGCCGAAGCCGTCGCCGATGAAGGGCGGGCCGACGAAGTCCTTGCCGAGCTTGCGCTCGGTCGCCAGGGCGCGCTCGTTGATCGGCCCGAGGATGGCGTCGATGTCGGCGCCGCGCAGGAGCCCGCGGACGATCGACAGCGGGCCGAAGGCCGTGTTGCTCCAGTAGATCAGCCGCGTCGAGACGATGAGATCGAGGTTGTGGGTGTCCTTGCCCTCGACGAGGCCGCGGAGCTCGTCGAGGTAGTTGCGCGTCGTGCAGCCGAGGAACGCCCAGAGCTGGTAGCGCTCGGGGTCGAAGCGGTGGCGCAGGAGGTCATTCGGGACCCCCGCGAGGATCTGGTTCATGTGCGGGTTGTAGCCGCGCTCGAGCGCCCCGGTGAGGTGCTGCGGCGCGCCGACGCCGATGACGAAGTTCCCGGCCGCCGACTCCTTGCCGTCGAAGTCCGGGCCGGTGCCGTAGCGGGCGTGGCCGGCGTAGACGGTGACCGCGTCCTGGACCAGGCCCTCGGCGAAGTTTGCCTCGGGGCGCGCGGTGTCGCGCGAGATCAGGCGGACGCGCATCGTCCCGCTGCGCCCGGGGATCTCGAGGTCGCGGGTGAAGGTGTGGACCGCGTCGTCGGCGGTCTCGCCGATCTGGACGAAGCCCGAGCGCAGGAGGCCGCGGACGACCTCGCCGCGCTCGCGGATGTCGAGGTCCTTCTCGTCGTAGCCCATGCCGATGGTCACGGTCAGGCGGTCGTCGCGGAGGAGCTTGGCGTACTCGGGGGCGCGGGTGATCGTCACCGCGGGCGGCGTCGCGAGCTCGTCGAGAACCATCATCGTCAGCGGCGAGAGCTCGCCGCCCGGGCGGATCCGCTGCCAGCGTTGGAAGCGGCGCAGGGCCTCGCGGGTCTCGCCGCCGTAGTCCCCGTCGGCGCCGCCGCGCGGCAGCGCGAAGTGGAGGTCGAGGAGCGCCCGCTGGATCCGCGTGACCGACTCGCCGCCGCGCGGCAGCGGCCTATGGCCGCGGAGGACGGCGACGAGCGCCGGGTCGTCGGCGAAGCGGGCGTTTTGCAGGGTGTACTCGGCGACGGCGTCGAGGCGGGCGAGCGCGTCGTCGAGGATCGTCAGGGTCTCAGCGTCGACGATCGCCGCGCCGAGGCGATCGTGGAGGCGCCGGAGCTCGCCGAGGCCGACCTCGGTGGCCTTGCCGAAGACCCCGTCGGGGCCGCCGGGGAGGCCGTAGCCGAGGGCGACGAGGCCGTCTTGGATCGCCCGGACGGCGGGGCCGCGGGCGCCCCGGGCGAGGGTCTCGTCGCCGGCGAGGATCGCCTCGAGATCGGAGATGGTGCTGAGGGTCTTGCTCCTGAGTCGCGCGGGCATCGGTCGCTCCGTGAAGGAAGGGGGACGCCTGACGATACCCGCCCGCGCGCGCCGGCGCGGCGCCGATGCGGCGGCCGAAGACGCGTCCGCGGAGACGGGCGTCGCGGCCCTGTGCACCCTTGCGCGATGTCGCTCGCAGCCTTCGCAGCCCCCTGCTGATCGGCGCCGACGGGGCGCCCAAGCAGCACAAGGTCTTCGAGCGGTCGATCGGCCACGGCGGCTCGTCGCCCTCTCTGGGAAGAGCGCCCTCTCGTGGGTGCGCGTCGCCAAGGAGGGCAACGCGACGGTCTACTCGCGGCGCCTGTCGATGATCGCGTGCGCGGAGCAGCGGCGGTCGCGGGCTGCGCTGCGTCGAGGTCCGCGGTCGCCTCCGCGGCGCTCTCCGACGCGCGGGGTGTTCAGCGAGCGGCCCCGCGAGCGCGACCCGCAGCCGAGCGAGCGCTCCTGCGACAGCGCCGCGCGCCGGTCGAGTCGAGCAGCGCTGCTACGGCTCGTTGTGGTCGCGCTCGCCGAGGTCGACGCCGAGGAGGTCGGCGACGAGGCCGAGCTGCCAGAAGGCGACCTTGCCCTCGGCCTTGAAGGCGAGGCGGCTCTTCTCGTCGATGACGACGAGGGCCGCGCCGTCGCCGACGCCGAAGGCCGCGCGGGCCTCAGGGGCGGCGTCGAGGGTGGCGACGCGGCGGAACTCGAAGCCCTTGAGGTCGCCGACGATCACCGCGGTGTGCTTGTCCTCGTCGATCTTGTCGTCGGCGCCGGCGAGGACGCCGACGAGGCGGACGCTCGGCTTGGCGAGGCGCTTGAAGCTCTCCTCGCGGCCGCCGTCGAAGCCGCCCTCGATCCCGGGGACGTCGGCGCGCTCGACCGCCTCGTCGAGGAAGGCGAAGAGGCAGACCCGGCCCTCGCAGCTCGCCTTGGTGTAGTCGCCGACGGCGAAGTCGGGGGCCGGCGGCGGCTCGGGCTCGCGGGCGCCCAGGATCCCGCGGATCGTCTCGAGGTCGTCGGCCTCGGCGGGGCCGCTGTGGCGGTGGAGGACGTCGCTCTCGGGGCCGAGCACCACGAGGCCGGTGTGGCCGCGCGGCAGCTTGAAGGTGTCGTAGAAGACGCCGTCGTAGTCGATGTAGAGCGGCAGGCGCATCTCTGGGCGCATCATCCCCATGAACTCGTCGATCTTCGAGCGGAAGACGCCGAAGCCCTTGGCGTCGCCGATCGCGTAGCCGACGACGTCGTCGCCCATCTCCCAGCGGGCGAGGGCGCGGTTGAGGTCCTTGCTCTCGCCGGCCTGCATGCTCTCGCGATCCTCGAGGACGAAGTAGGCGCGCTTGCCCTTGAGGTCGGCGACCTTGAGGTCGGGGATGTCGCCGCCGGCGAGCGTGATGTCGGCGGGCGCGACCTTGGCGTCGTCGAGGGTCGGGAGCTCGTCGGGGATCTCCTCCGCCTGCGAGCGGAAGAGCCAGGCGAGGGCGCCGATCACCAGGAGGAGAACGACGACGACGCCGATGAGAACGCGGGCGATCCAGGACACGGGGCGCGCAGTATATTCCACGCCCTGCGGCGGCGCGGAGGAGTTGGCGGATCGCCTCGTCGCCCGCCCTCCGGCGCCCTTGTCGGCGTCGCTGCGGGCGGTGCGGCGGACGCGGTCAGGGCCGCGGGGCGCGGCGATCCATCCATTCGCGGGCGATCTCCCACGCCGTCTCGCGCTCACCGTCGACGAGGAGGTTGTGTCCGGAGCGCTCGAGCCAGCGCAGGCTGATGTCGCTGGCGCCGACGTCGGCGCACAGGCGCGGGCCGGCGTCGGCGCGGATCAGGCGATCGCGGCGCCCCTGGAGGACGAGGAGCGGCTGGCGGATCGTCGGCACGAGGCGACGGACGAGGCGCTGGATCCGGTAGAGCTCGCCGACGCCCCACAGCGGCGTGACGTCGTAGGCCCACATCCTCTCGCGGCCCGCGGGATCGACGAGATCGTCGGCTGGCGGCCCCGGGGCGTAGCGGACGAAGCGGCGGGCGAGCGGCGCGAAGGGGAGGCTGCGGGTGCGCAGGCGGGTCGCCGGAGCCATGACGACGAGACCGGCGATCTCAGGGTGGCGGGCGCCGAGCCAGAGGGTGAGGAG
>JAGQIT010001492.1 GCA_020431135.1 Myxococcales bacterium
TTCGGCGGCGGCGGCGGGGCTCCTCGCGGCGCGCGGCGACGATCCGGACGCCGGAGCGGCGGCCCTCGACGCGCTCGCGCGCCTCGGCGACCCGCGGGCGGAGGAGCTCGCGCTCGCGCGCCTCGACGAGGATCCGGCGGCGGCCCTCGTCGCCCTCCGACGCGTCGGCGGAGCGCGGACGATCGAGGCCCTGCGCGCGCGCCTCGGGATCGCGCCCGAGGGCCCGGTCGCGGCGTCGATCCTCGGGCGCTTCACGGCGGCGGTCGAGCTCCTCTGGCAGCTCTGCGCTGACGATCGAGAGGCCCGCGAGCAGCTCCTCGCGCGCCTCGGCGACCGCGACCTAACCGCGGCGATCGTCGGTGATCTCGGCGGCGGGCTCAGTCGACGCGAGGCGCTGGTTCTCGGTCGACGCGAGGGGGCGCCGGCCGGCGTCGGCGGCTCGCTCGCGGAGGAGGTCGCGGGCGTCGACGGCCTCGCGCGCCTCGACAGCGCCGCGGTTCTCCCGGCGATCCAACGTCACCTGCGATCGATCGTCGCGGCGGTCGCCGACGGCGAGGTCTACGACGCCGAGCTCCGGGGTGAGGCCCGGAGGGTCGTGCCGGCGCGGGTGCTTGCGGCCCTCCGCGGCCTCGGCGGCCGCCTCAAGCGGCGCGGTAGGATCCGCCCGGCGGCGCTTGTCGACGCGGGCTCGGAGGCGCAGGCTGGCGACGCGGTGATCGCCGAGCTCCTCCTCGAGCAGCTCGGCGCGCTCATGGACGCGGAGGTCGACGATCGCGGCCGGGTCGAGGTGATCCTGCGCTCGCTCGCCGACGTCGATGACCCGCGGATCTACCGGCGCGTTCTCCCGCTCCTGCGCAGCGACGCGCCGACGATCCGCAAGCTCGTGATCCCGCTGATCGCCCGCTTCGGCGGCGGCGCCCTGGCGACGAGCCTGCGCCTCCGCGTCGCCGCGGAGGACATCGAGACCGTGCGACAGGCGGTGATCGCCCTCGGCGAGGTCGGCGGCGAGGCGGCGGCGTCGACCCTCGCGCAGGCGCTCGAGCACCGGAACATGAACATCAAGAAGGCCGCCGCGGCGGGGCTTGTCCGCAGCGGCGGGCGCGAGGCGATCCCGCGGCTCCTCTTCTGGCTCGGGCACCACGATAACCCGGGCCTGCGTGCGCTCCTCAGCGAGGCGCTCGCGGCGCTCGTCGGCGAGGCGCTGCCCTTGACGCTCCTCGGGGCGCTCGCGGACGCGGAGGACGGGCGACGCCGCGGGCTCCTCCTCGACGCGCTGCCGCAGCGGCTCGATCCGCTGGCGCTCCGCGTCGCCGCGCGCAGCGATGAGGCGTGGGCGGCGGGGCTCTGCGCCCGCGTCGCGGACGGTCGGATCGCCTCAGGTCGATCGCTCCCCGGCGTGCGCGCCGAGATCGCGGCGGCCGCGGGCGCCGAGGCGCGCGGGGAGGTGTCCTCGCCCGCGGCGTTCAGCGAACTCGAGCGCCGCGGAGTCACGGACGCGGCCGTCGGCGGGCTCATCGAGCTTCGTCGGCGGCGATCCTTCACGGGCGCCGAGCGGGCGCAGCTGCGGCCGTTTCTTCGCGGGCTCCTCGAGCTGGCCGCGGCCGTTCAGCGCGCAGGTGAGGACGCTAGCGAGCACGTGCGACTGGCGGTCGAGGTCATCGAGGAGAAGCCGCGGGGAGACGAAGCCCGGCGCCTCTTGGCGCAGCGCGGGCCGCTCCTCGCGGGGCTCGTGGCCGCCGAGGCGCCGCTCGCCGGGGGGATCTTCGCGCTCATCGACGCGACGATCGCCGCCCTCGGTCCGGGTGAGAGGTGGCTCTTCGGCCAGGAGATCGCCGCGATCGTCGACACCGCGACCAACCGCTGGGAGCGCTCGCCGCTCGCGCTCCTCCGCCGCTGCGGTCGGGCGCTGACCCGCGGTGACGTCGAGGCGGCGCTCCGCGGCTGCCGGCGCTGCGCCGATCCTGCCGGGCTCCGCCGGCGGATCCTCGCCGACGCGTTCCTCCACCGCGAGTCGGCGAGCGGGGCAGGGGCGCTGAAGAAGCCTGCGCAGGAGCGCCTCGAGGCGGCGCTCGCCGAACCCTCGGGCGAGGCGCTGAGCGAGCTGCGACGCGCGTGGGAGGAGCCGCCGCGGCCGACGATCGCCGCGCTGATCGACGCCTCGTCGGGGCGCGACGGTGATGTCTTTAAGGTCATGTTGTCGTGGCTCTGCGCGCTCCAGCCTCCGGGGGCGCCGCTGCGTTGGACGACGCCCGCGCCGCCGGCCCCGAGCGCGCGGCGGCCCGCGGCCGCGGACCTGAACCAGCCGGTCTCGCTCGCGCAGCTCGCACGCCTGCGCCGCGACCTCGAGAACCCGGTGCTCGCGGCGCGCGCTGGGATGGAGCTCCTCGAGCGGGCCCCCTACATCGACGACGCGCTGCGGGCCGAGCTCCTGCGTCGCTACCTCGACGGCGACCTCGGGCCCGCCACGCGGCCCTCGGGCGCGGCGCTGGATGTGCTGGCTGAGGCCCTCAACGCGGAGGAGGTCGCGTCGACGGTCGCTGCGCGTCGCGGCGACTTCCACTGGCTCAATCGTCTGCTCCGCCTGGTCCGTCGGCCCGCGGCGCGAGGCGGCGCCGGTCTCCTCGCTGCGCTCGTCGACGCCTGGCCGCGGGCGCCCGAGGAGGGCGGGGCGCGACGGACGATCCGGGCGATGATCGACGCCTACCCGGCGGACGCCGTCCGCGTCGCGCTGCAGGAGCCGCTCCTCCGCGGCGAGTGGGGCTACCTCGATCTCATCCGCCGACCGCAGCGGCCCTCGACCCTCGACGCCGCGCTGCGCGAGGCGGCGCGGCAACACGGCGACGGTTCGCTCGTCGCCCGCGTCGACGCCCTCCGTGAGCCGCCGGCGGCTCTCAGCGTCAGCGCGCCGCTGTCAGAGCCGGAGAGCGCGGCGCCGCCTGACGCACGGCCGCGCGACGGGCTCTTCGCGCTCCTGCGGGCGGCGGATAAGCGCGGCCCCGCGGAGGCGCTGACCCAGGC
>JAGQIT010000183.1:0-201 GCA_020431135.1 Myxococcales bacterium
CGCCGGCTACGGGGTGATCGGCTTCGTCGACGACGCCCTCAAGGTCCGCGGCAAGAGCTCGAAGGGGATGCCGGGGAAGGTGAAGTTCCTCCTCCAGTGCCTGATCGCGACGGTCTGCGTCGGCTACCTCTACGGCTCGGAGATGATGCCGGAGAGCTTCCGTTACCGCCTGGCGCTGCCCCTCCTCGACTTCTACTCCTA
>JAGQIT010000183.1:285-2654 GCA_020431135.1 Myxococcales bacterium
CGACGGCCTCGACGGCCTCGCGATCATGCCGGTGGTCATCGCCGCCGGGACCTTCCTGGTCCTGACCTACGCGGCGGGGACGATCATCGCGGGCTTCGACATCGCCCGCTACCTCAACATCCCGCACATCCCGGGGGTCGGCGAGCTGTCGATCTACTGCGGGGCGATGTGCGGCGCCGGGATCGGCTTCCTCTGGTACAACACCTTCCCGGCGAGCGTGTTCATGGGCGACGTCGGCTCGCTGCCGCTCGGCGCCGGCCTCGGCTACCTCGCGGTCGCGTCGAAGAACGAGTTCACCCTCGTCCTCGTCGGCGGGCTCTTCGTCCTCGAGACCGTCAGCGTCATCGTCCAGGTCGTCAGCTTCAAGCTGACCGGCAAGCGCGTCTTCAAGATGGCGCCGATCCACCACCACTTCGAGCTCAAGGGCTGGAGCGAGCCCAAGGTCGTCGTCCGCTTCTGGATCATCGCCTTCATGCTCGCCCTCCTCGGCCTCGCCACCCTCAAGCTGCGATGAGCGCGCAAAGCCACCCCCTCCCCTGGCGCCGAGCCCTCGTCATCGGGCTCGGCGCGAGCGGCCGCGAGGCGGCGGCGCTCCTCGTCCAGCTCGGCGCCGCGGTCCGCGGCTACGACCGCAACCCCGACGCCCAGCTCCCCGAGGGCGTCGAGCCCTGGCTCGGTGAGGCGACGCCCCCAACCGCGGCCTTCGCCGACCTCGACCTCGTGGTTCTCAGCCCCGGCGTCCCCCCTGAGCCCGTCCGCGCCCTCGCCGCGGAGCACGCCCCGAGCGCGGCGATCCACGGCGAGATGAGCCTCGCCCTCGAGCTCCTCGACCGCCGCTGGCCGGGGCTGCCGACGGTTCTCATCACCGGGACCAACGGCAAGAGCACGGTGACCGCGCTGATCGGCGCGCTCCTCGAGGCCGGCGGCCTCATGCCCTTCACGGGCGGCAACCTCGGCGTGCCGCTGTCGGCCGCCCTGCGCGAGCTCCTCCGCGGCGGCCGACCGCCGCCCGGCAGCCTCGCCCTCGAGTGCTCGAGCTTCCAGCTCGAGACGATGAACGAGGCCCGACTCCACCCGACCTCGGCGGCGATGGTCCTCAACGTCACCCCCGATCACCTCGACCGCTACGCTGACATGACGAGCTACGCGGCGACCAAGGGGCGGATCTTCGCGGGCCTCGGCGTCGGCGGTCTCGCGCTCCTCGACGCGGAGGATCCCTTCACGCCGGCGCTGCGCGGTCAGGTCCCCGCGGCCGCGCGCCTCGTCGAGATCGGCGGCGACGGCCCCGACGCGCCGCGGATCATCGGCCCCGGCCCGGGCGAGGCGCTGGCCCTCGGCGGCGAGCGCTACGATCGCGGCCTCCTCCGCCTCGCCGGCCGCCACAACGCCAAGAACGCCCTCTTCGCCGTCGCCGCGGCCCGCCACCTCGGGGTCTCCCAGGAGGCCTGCGCGGCCGGCCTCGCCGACTTCGCCGGCCTCCCCCACCGCATGGTCGCCGTCCGCGTCGTCGACGGGATCACCTTCTACAACGACTCCAAGGCGACCAACGTCGCCAGCGTCGTCGCCAACCTCGACGGCTTCGATCGCCCCTACGTGCTGATCGCCGGCGGCCGCCTCAAGGGCGACGACCTCAGCCCGCTGCGCCCGCTCCTCGCCGCGCGCGGCAGGGCGCTGGTCGCCATCGGCGAGTCCGCCGACACCTTCGCCGCCCTCGCCGACGGCGTCGTCCCCTGGGCGAAGGCGACGAGCATGGCCGAGGCCGTCGAGCGCGCGCGCGACTACGCCCAGCGCGGCGACGCCGTGATCCTCTCGCCCGCCTGCTCGAGCTTCGACTGGTTCCGCAACTACGCCGAGCGCGGTGAGGTCTTCACGCGCGAGGTTCTCGAGATGACGGCGACGAGCTAGCCGGCCAGCAGCGGGCGCGCCTCGTCGAGTCGTCGGCCGCTGTGCTAGCGTCGCGGCGTGCCGCGCCCCTGGCTCCCCTCGCTCGTCCTCGCGGCGCTCGCCCTCGCGGCCTGTCGACCGAAGCTCGCGCCCATCGATCCGCCCGAGCAGGTCGCGCCGAAGGCCTCGCCGCCGCCGTCGATGACGGTCTGCTGGGTCGAGTCCGGGCGCTTCGGGCCGGCGACCGCGTCGGCGCTGGTGATCCGCCACCCCGCCGGCACGGTCCTCGTCGACGCCGGCGACAGCAGCCAGTTCGACGCCGAGGTCGAGGTCTACGACGGCCCGACGAAGCGCCGGCTCAAGCGCCTCCCCGGCCTCCTGCGCCCGAAGATCCCCTTCGACGCCCAGCTCCGGGCGATCGGCGTCGATCCGGAGGGGATCGCGTGGTTCATCCCGACCCACGCCCACGTCGATCACATCGGCGG
>JAGQIT010000184.1 GCA_020431135.1 Myxococcales bacterium
CGCGAGATCGGCGAGCTTGCCGACCTCGATCGAGCCGATGTCGCGATCGAAGCCGAGGTACTCGGCGCCGTGGAGCGTGCCGGCGCGCAGCGCCTCGTGCGGGGTCATGCCGCCCTGGACGAACATCCACAGCTCCCAGTGCGCGGCGAGGCCCTCGCGCTGGCCGTGGGCGCCGAGCTGGACCTTGCCGCCGGCGTCGACGAGCTGCTTGGCGAACCTCGCCGCCAGGATGTGGTTCCAGTCGTCGTCGCCGGCGGTCAGGCGCCGGCGCGCGCGGCCCTCGAGGCGACGCGGCTGGACGAAGTTGCGCAGGCGCGGGTCGTTCCACACCTCGGTGTGCGCGTACCAGTAGAGCTCGCCGCTGAGGCCGCCGTAGGCGACGCCGAGCGTCGGCGTGTGCCCGACCTCGGTCTGCCCCCAGAGCTGGTCGACGTCCTTGTAGGCGCGGGCGACCGGGATCGCGTGCTCGACCCCGGTGTGGCCGTCGACGACCATCGTCATGTTGTGCTGGAAGAGCGAGCCGCCCTCGGGGACGACCATCATCCCGAGCTCGCGGGCGGCGGCGATCACCTGCTGCCGCTGCTCGCGGCGCGGCTGGTTGTAGCTCTTCACCGAGAAGGCGCCGACCGCCTGGAGGCGCCGGAGGTGGCGCTTGGCGTCGTCGAGGGAGTCGATCTCGGCGGTGAAGGGCGCCTGCGCGCCGTAGAGGATCGTCCCGGTCGAGAAGATCCGCGGCGCCGCCATGTCGGTCGCGCGCGCGAGCTCGCTGGCCGCGAAGATCGTGTGCGTGTCGTTCGACGGGTCGTGCAGCGTCGTCACCCCGTAGGCGAGCGTCGCCAGGTGGAGCCAGTTCTGCTGCGGGATGATCCCGTCGTCGCCGTGCGAGCCGTGGGCGTGGACGTCGACGAGGCCGGGGATCACCGTCATCCCGGCGCCGTCGATCACCTGCGCGCCGCTCGGGATCGCGACCTCGGCGGTCGGGCCGACGGCGGTGATCCGGTTGTTGTCGACGATGATCGTCCCGTCGGCGATCACCTCGTCGCCCCTCATCGTCACGATCTTCGCCCCGCGGATCGCCTTGGTCCCGCGCGGGCGATCGGCGGGCGTCTTGAAGCCTATCGCCAGGCCGGCGGTAGGCGGCTCGGGGAGCTTCTCGGGGGCGCCCTCGAGGTAGGCGAAGGCGTCCTTGAGGTCGCGGCTGTAGAGCTCGGGGCCGAGCGACCAGTAGAGGCGGTCGCTGGCCTTCGACCAGTGGATGAAGTCGCCGGCGTCGCGGGTCACGCGGGCGACCGGCTGGCCCTCCGCCTTGGGGCCGATGTCGACGGTCCGTCCGGTCGCCGGGAAGGGGGCGATGAGGGCGTGGAAGCCCTCGTTCCAGGCGACAAAGCGGCCGTCCGGCGAGACCGCGAATTCGGTCGCCTTGGCCGTCTTGAGGTGGGTGAAGGGGTCGCTGCCGTCGAGCTCGATCGACTTGAGGAGGACCTCGGGCTCCGGGCCGCCGCCGTCGGTCGTGAAGTAGACGCGGTCGCCGGTCGCCCCGAAGTGGGCGCCGCTGCCCTCGCGCGAGACGAGGACGGGCTCGACCTGCTGCTTGCGGCCGCGCGGCGGCTCGGCCGGGATCGCGTAGATGCCCGGCTCGTTCGACCACGCCGGCGAGCGGCTCCAGCCGCCGCGGATCTTGCTGAAGACGACGGTCTTGCCGTCGGGGCTGAACTCGGGCTCGACGTAGTGACCTGGCTCTTGAGTCAGGATCTTCGCCTTGCCGCCGCGGGCCGGGACGACGCGGATGTCGCCGAACTTCGCGTCGTTCCAGGTCGTGTAGACGATCTTCTTGCCGTCGCGGGAGAACGACGGGAAGAGCTCGACGACGTCGTCGTCCTTGGTCAGGCGGCGGGGCTCGCCGTCCGGCAGCGCGCGGATCCACAGGTGGCCGAGCGCCTGGTAGACGACCGAGCGGCCGTCGGGGGCGACCTCGACCCAGCGGAGCATCTTGACGTCGACGTCGGCGGGGTCGACCTCGATCGGCACGCGCACGGCCTTGGCGACCTTGCGGCTCGTCTTGACGTGGAAGGGGATCGCCGCGGCCTGGCCGCTGCGCGCGTCGATCCGCCAGATCTTGCCCTGGGCCCAGGCGACGATCGAGGCGCTGTCCGGGGTCCAGGCGAAGGCGGGATAGACCCCGTGGATCGCCCAGGCCTCCTGCATGTCGCGGTCGAGGCCGTCGTAGATCGGGCGCTCGATCCCCGAGTCGAGCTCGCGGATCATCAGCACGGTCTTGGTGCCGATCCGGCGGACGAACGCGAGGCGCGTGCCGTCCGGCGAGGGCGTCGGCCGGACCGCGCCGCCGGGGCCGCCGGTGACCCGGTCGATCCGCCCGGTCTCGCGATCGAGGCGCGAGATCGCGTAGATGCCGGCGTGCGGGTTCTTGTTGTACTCGAAGGTCGCGCCGGGGGTCGCGTCGTGGCTGTAGTAGACGTAGCGGCCGTCGACCGAGAACGCCGGCTCGTTGACGTCCTTCTGGTCGTTGGGCTTCTCGGTCATCTGCAGGCCCTTGCCGCCGCTGACGTGGTAGAGCCAGATCTCGCCGCTGCCGAGCGAGCGCCGCTTGGTGAAGTGCTTGCGCGCGGCGATGAACTGGCCGTCGGGGCTCCAGACGGCGCCGTTGAGCAGGCGGAAGGTCTCCTTGGTGATCGGCTTGGCCTCGCCGCCGCCGCGCGGGAGCACCCAGATATTGTCGCCGCCGCCGCGATCGGAGGTGAAGGCGATGTGCTTGCCGTCGGGGCTGTAGCGCGGCTGCATGTCCCAGGCGATCCCCGAGGTCAGGGCCCGCGCCTCGCCGCCGGCGATCGGCATGACGTAGAGATCGCCGAGGAGGTCGAAGGCGATCTCCTGGCCGTCAGGGCTGACGTCGACGCTCAGCCAGGTGCCCTCGTCGGTGTCGATGGCGACGTCGCTGAAGTTCGCGCCGTCGTGGCCGGGCGGCGCGTCGACGTCCCACGTGGGCTTGTCGTCCTTGTCCTTGGCGGCGTCGGCCGGATCCTCGGCGATCCCGGGCTCGACCTCGAGGCGCCACGGCGGCGCCGAGGTGTCGCCCTTGCCGGTGCAGCCGAAGGTCAGCGCGGCGAGGAGCGGGAGGCTGAGGAGCGGGGCGCGGGACGGGCGACGCATCGCCGTGGAAGGTACCCCATAGGCGCGTGGGCGCGGCCCTCCTCGGCGTCGGCG
>JAGQIT010000185.1 GCA_020431135.1 Myxococcales bacterium
CCGGCCCCGGCGTCGCGCGAGCCGGCGCCGGGGGCCGGGCTCGAGGCGTCGGCGACCGCGATCCCGCCGCCCTTCGCCCCGCTCTCCGGCTGGGAGCACGGCGTCTGGAGCGACGGCACAGTGATGCTGGTCGCCGACTTCTTCGGCGTGACGCTCTACTGTCGCGAGGGACAGGCGGGGCGCAGCCCCGAGGGCGTGAGGGACTTCGCGGGGCTCGCGGCCAGCGGCCAGGGCGAGCGCTTCGTCGCCGCCGGCGTCGGCGAGGAGGGCGGCGTCGTGATCTGGCGCGAGGGTCGGTGGCACAAGACGCGGGCGCCGACGGTCGACGACGACGAGCTGATCGCCGTCGCCGTCGACGACGCGGGGGCCGTCTACGCCGCGGGGCAGCGGCGGGCGCTCTACGTCGCCCGCGGCGACGACTGGTCGGTCCACCGCTACCCGGCGGAGCTCAAGGGCGAGGTCGCGGCGGCGGTGTGGCTCGGCGGCGGCGAGCTCCTCCTCGTCGGCAGCGACGGGCTGGCGCTGCGCTTCATGGACGGGGCGTTCTCGCGCTCTGCGCGGGTGCCGGCGGAGGTCACGGAGAGCCTCACGCACGCGTGGTCGAGCCCCGGCGGCGATCTGTGGCTCGCCGGCGACGGCGAGCTCCTGCGCGTGCGCCCGGACGGCGCGCTCAGTCGCCGCCGGCCGCCGATCTTCGGCAAGCTGAGCGGCCTGAGCGGGGTCCACACCGAGGAGGGGGACGTCGTCGCGGTCTCGGCCCAGTCGGAGGTCGTCCTCTTCGACGGCGTCAGCTTCAGCCGCGTCGACGGCGACTACAGCTTCCCCGAGGGGATCTACCTCGACGGCGCCGGCGAGGTCCTCTACCTCGCCCACCGCGACGGCCTGCGCCGGCTGGCGGTAAACCACCCGAAGATCGTCCCGCAGGGCCTCCCCGCGGGCGCGACCTGCCCGCTGCCCTCGCGCCCGCAGGACGCCGAGTGGCGCGCGGAGCTCGAGCGCAACGAGCTCATCGAGCCAGTGGAGCGGCCGGTGTTGGAGGAGGTCAAGCCGGGCAAGCCGACGCCGCGCCAGAGCATGCCGATCGGGCGGATCGCCCTCGGGGTGGCGAGCGGCGCGGTCCCGGCGGAGCCCGGCGCCGAGCCGGGGAGGGGCGCCGCGTTCGCCCTCGACGTCGGCGTCGGCGGGACCCTCGGGCTCGCGAAGTACGTCTCGATCTGGCCCGAGATCGGCTACGCCTACAGCCGCCTCCCCAACGGCGCGAACCACCTCTTCCTCGTCGGCATCGGCCCGCTCTTCGGCAGCAAGATGGCCGCCGTCGGCGTGCTCCCGCGCTTCGCCCTCGGCGGCAGCGAGAACCTCTTCGGCGTCGGCGTCCGCACGGGCCTCGTCGGCTCCTTCCTCCTCGACATGATCGCGGTCGAGGTCGCCCATCAGTGGCTGCACGCGGACCAGCGCGAGATCCATGAGGTGCGGACGATGATCTCGATCAACGGCGTCCCGCTCCTCCTGGCGGCGAGCCTCGCCCGGATCTTCAGCGGCGGGCGGCGCGGGCTCTTCCGGCGGCGCCGCTAGGTTCGCGGATCGCGGATCGCGTGTCCGGAGGGGCAGCCTGCGGGGCGCTGCGGGGCGCTGCGCCCAACTGCGGCGTCGGGCTGCGTCGGCGCTCTCGGCTTCGCCGAAGCGCCGCAGTGCCGGGCGCACAGCGAGCTTCGTCGGAGCCGCGAGCGGGCGAGGCGAGCGAGAGCGTGTGTCGAGTCGCGTGACAGGCTGCTAGGCTCGCCGCGATGGCGGACGCGGCGAGCGACGCGAGCGTGGGGCAGGGCGCGCTCGGCCGGCGGATCCATGTGATCGGCAACACCGGCGCCGGCAAGAGCACCCTCGCGGCGCAGCTCGCCGCGGCCCTCGGGATCCCCCTCGTCGAGCTCGACGCCCTCAACTGGCAGCCGGGGTGGGTCGACCTGACGAGCGCGGACCCGCCGGAGTTCGAGCGCCGCCTCGCGGCCGCGACCGCCGGCGACGCCTGGGTCGTCGCCGGCAGCTACTCGCGCTTCTGCCAGCAGGCGTTCTGGTCGCGCCTCGACGCCGTCATCTGGCTCGACCTCTCGCTCGCGCGGATCGTCCCGCGGATCCTCCGGCGATCGTGGCGGCGCTGGCGGAGCCGTGAGCACCTGTGGGGGACCAACTACGAGCGCTTCTGGCCGCAGCTCCGCTGGTCCATTGGGCGGTGACCCAGCACCGGCGCAAGCGCGAGTGGATGCTCGCGCAGATGGTCGATCCGCGCTGGCGGACGATCCGCTTCATCCGCCTGCGCGCGCCGGTCGAGGTCGCGGGGCTGGTCCGCGCGGTCGGGCGCCCGCCTGAGGGTCGCTAGAGCGGCCCGAAGAGCGCGTAGAGGCGACCGCGGTCATCACCCGCGCCCGCAGAGACAACCGCCGGCCCATCGCCGGCGATCCTACAGCGAGCGCCCGGGTGTCCGCCGACACCCGAGCGCTCTGACACGAACACGTTCAATTCTCGGCGACTGTTCTCGCGCTAGGCGCTCGCGCCGGCGAGCGCCGGGACGAAGACGTTCTTGGCGAAGTCGCGGAAGGTCGACGGGGTCGTCGTCGCCTCGTCGCGCGCCTCGGCCGGGTCCATCGCGCCCTTGAGCATCGCGTCGTACATCTCGACGAAGATGTCGGCGGCGAACTGCGGGAGGCCGGCGCCGACCATCGCGCCGCGGGCGTCCTCGAGGCCGACCTGGACGAACGAGACCTCGCGGCCCCACGCCTCGCTGAGCTGCTTGGCGAGCTCGGTGTAGGTGAGGTCCTCGGGGCCGTGGAGGCCGAGCACCTGGTGGCCGTCGCCGGTGCCGCGCAGCGCGTCGACGGCGGCCGCGGCGATGTCGTCGGTGCCGATCATCGGGAACTTCTTGTCGCCCGGCGCGGGGCTGAAGATCTTGCCCATCGTCTGGATCGTCATCTGGTCGCGGAAGAGGTTCTCGAAGAAGAACCCCGGGCGGAGGATCGTGACGTGGGGGATCTTCGCCTTAAAGGCCTCCTCGACCTCGAGGAGGCAGCCGACCGGGCCGGTGCCGCGGCCCGAGTGGGCGCCGACGCTCGACAGGACGACGACGTGCTTGATGCCGGCCTCGGAGGCGAGGGCGGCGGCCTGCTCGGCGGCCTTCACTGACCACTCGTGGTAGTCGGGGCGGTAGCCGGCGGGCGGGGTCAGCCAGAAGAGGCGGTCGGCGCCGTCGAAGGCGGCCTTGATCACCGCGGCGTCGTCGATCGAGCCCTCGACGAGCTTGGCGCCGCGCTCGGTCAGGGCGGCGGCCTTGTCGGCCGTCCGCGAGATCACCGTGAGGCTCTCGCCGGCGTCGAGGAGGGCGTCGGCGACCTTGCGGCCGATGGTTCCGTTGGGGGTGTTGATGACGATGCTGCTCATGACTGCGGGCTCCTTGGTGGCTGCGGGGACATCATGGCGGGGGGCTCGACATGAGAGAAGCGCACGTGGTCTCATGTGGGTATGAGAGTCGCTAATGTTCCCGCGGAGGCGCGGCCTTGACCGCCCTGAGCGAGATCAACCTCAACCTCCTCGTCGCCCTCGCGGCGCTCCTCGAGGAGGCCAACGTCACCCGCGCGGCCGAGCGGGTCGGCGTCACCCAGTCGGCGATGAGCCACAACCTCCGCCAGCTCCGCGCCCACTTCGGCGATCGCCTGCTCGTCCGCGGCCCGCGGGGGATGCTGCTGACGCCGCGGGCGGAGGCGCTGCGCGGGCCGCTGCGCCGCGGCCTCGGCGAGCTCGAGCGGGTCGTCCGCGGCCAGGTGAGCTGGGCCCCGGCCGAGGAGACCCGGGCGTTCCGCGTGGCGATCGGCGACTACGTCAGCGTCCGCCTGCTGCCGCCGCTGATCGAGCGCCTCGCCCGCGAGGCCCCCGGGGTCGACGTCGACGTCCGCCCGGGCGACATCCACGACGCCGCGGCGCGCCTCGAGTCTGGAGAATTGGACGCCCTCGTCGCCCTCCGCGCCGGCGCCCCGGGGCTGCGCCAGCGGGCGCTCGTCAGCGACGGCTTCGCCTGTCTCGCGCGCCAGGGCCACCCCGAGATCGCCGGCCCCGACGACCTCACCCTCGATCGCTACTGCGCCGTCGATCACGTTCTCATCGCCCCGACCGGCGCCGCCGGCTCCTTCGTCGACACCGCCCTCGCCGACCTCGGGCGCAGCCGCCGGGTCGCCCTGCGCGTCCCCTACTTCCTCGTCGCGCCGCTGGTCGTCGCCCGCACCGACCTCGTTCTCACGGCGCCGGCGCTCCTCGCCGACGAGCTCGCCGCCCACTACCCGCTCCAGGTGCTGCCGGCCCCGCTCGAGCTCAGCGCCTTCACGCTGCGCCTGGTCTGGCACGAGCGCTTCGACGACGACCCGGCGCACCGCTGGCTCCGCGACGCCCTCGTCGCCGCGGCCCAGGGCTGAGGCGCGCGGTGTAGGATCGACGGATGGCGCGCGGTCTTCGGGGGGTTGTTGAACTTGGCGTCGTCGTCGGCCTCGCGCTGCTCCCGGGCTGCCTCGAGCTCGGCAGCTCGTGGGATGCGACGACGGCCGGGCAGACGGCGACCTCGAGCGCGACGACGTCGACGACGAGCGCGGGCACGGGCACGGGCGCGGGAACGTCGACATCAACGGCGAGTTCGACGAGCACGAGCACGGGCGACAGCGGCACGACCGGGTGCTCCTTCCTCGGCTGTCCCGAGGACCAGCCAGTCCCCTACTACCAGTGCGACATAAACGCCCAGGACTGCCCCGCGGGCGAGAAGTGCAACTTGTGGGGAACCGACGGCGACTGGTGGAACGCGGCGAAGTGCGTGCCCGTCGTCGAGGACCCGGACAAGGCCGGCGAGGCCTGCACCGCCCTCCAGAGCGGATACAGCGGGATCGACACCTGCGAGATGGGGGCGATCTGCTGGGACGTCGATGAGAACAATGAGGGGACGTGCATCGCCTATTGTCTCGGCGACTGGCTGAGCGGCGTCCTGGTGTGCCCGGAGGGACACTTCTGCGAGGTGAGCCGTGTGATCACCCTGTGCATGCCGATCTGCGACCCGATCCTTCAGGACTGCGCAGACGGTGACCTCTGCCTCCCGCTCAACGAGGCCTTCGGCTGCGTCCTCGACGGCTCGGGGGACGCGGGCGCCTTCGGCGATCCCTGCGAGTACGCCGACGCCTGCGATCCGGGCCTCGTCTGCCTGAACCCGCAGTACGTCCCGAAGTGCCAGGCGGGCGGCTGCTGCTCGCCCTTCTGCGACACGGGCGCGCCCAACACCTGCCCCGCCGCCGACATGGAGTGCTTGCCGTGGTTCGACGAGGGCCTGGCCCCGCCGGGCCTCGAGCACGTCGGCGTCTGCGGCATCCCGCAGTGAGCCCGACCCGCGCTCGCCCTCAGATCCCGAGCGCCTCGCCGGCCGTCGCCGCCGTCACCTGCGTGACCTTCACGGCGAAGTCGAGGTTGACCTCGGCGACGACGTCGTCGCCCCCGTAGCAGTGGTAGTAGGGGTAGCGGAAGTCGGCGGTGTCGTTGAAGAAGAGCGCCGGGATGTCGACCGCCCAAAACGACGCGTGATCGCTGCGCCGGAGGTCGGCGACCACGTCCTCGTTCTTGATCACGTCCTCGAGGAGGGTGCCGATCGTCGGCAGGCCGATCACCGCGGCGTGGACCTCGAGGGCGTCGCCGTAGGGCTTCATCGACTCGTCGCCGACCCAGAGGAGGAAGTCGCCGCGGAAGTCGTTGGCGACGAGCTCGGCGTACTCCTCGGCGAAGACGAGGTCGAAGCCGGCGGGCACCGACTGCGAGCCCGGCTCGTCGGTCGCGTAGCCCATCGAGTCGAGGTCGAGGACGGCGACGATCGTGTCGCCGCCGCCCTGGGCCGCCTGGGCGTGGGCCTTCGAGCCGAGGAGGCCGAGCTCCTCCTCGTCCCAGCAGGCGATCACCAGGGTCCGCGAGGTCGGCACGTCGGCGAGGACGCGGGCGACCTCGAGGGCGGCCGACACGCCGCTGCCGTTGTCGTCGGCGCCGCTGCAATTCGCGATGTGATCGTAGTGCGCGCCGACGACGACCTGCTCGCCCGGGCTCGTCGTCCCCGGGCGCGTCCCGAGGACGTTGACGCCGGTGCCGTAGTCCTGGAGCGTCACCGCGTAGCCGAGCTCAGTGAGGCGATCGGCGCAGAGATCCTGGACCGCCTGCCAGTGCGGCGAGCCCGGCGTGCGCACGTCGCTGATGAACTGCAGGTCGTCGAGGTAGCGGTCGCGGTCGACGCAGTTCATCAGCCCCGCGGGGGTCTGAACCGGGCACGCGCCGGCGTCCCCGGTGGTCGTGCCGGTGTCGCTCTCGCCGCCCGACGAGCCGGTGTCGGCGGTCGTCGACCCGGCGCTGGTGCCCGCGCTGGCGTCGTCCTGGGGGGTCCCGCCGGAGCAGCCGGCGAGGGCGAGCGGCAGGAGGAGCGGGGACAGGCGGCGCGCGAGCATGGCGAATCCTCGCACGCCCGCGCCGGGGCGCCAACGCGGCGGTGAGCTGTCTTTTTGGCCTGGTGACGCGGAGCGGCGAACGCACGGGCGCCCCGCGCGTGCAGATCCGACGGCTCCGCCGCGCGCTCGCCCGGGGCGGGGGCGCCTCTGGGTCGCGTCGGCGCAGCTCAGAGCGACCTCCGGTCGCGGTCAGACGGAGCGGGGCGGTCGCCCAGGCGGCCGTCGCTGTCGCGGCCCGCGACCGGGCGCTAGATCCCCCACGAGCGCGCGACGGGCTCGACACGGTAGCGCGCCCGGGTCGCCGCGATCGGCTCGTCCCAGCGCCGCTCCCAGCGGACCGGCAGCAGCGGCGCCGCCCGCCGGCCGCTCGCGTAGGCCGCGTAGATGCCGCGTCGGAGCGCCCGCCAGCGGCGCTCGAGGACGAAGTGCTTGAGCCCGCCGAAGCCCATGATCAGCGCCGACACCGGCAGGCGGAGCTGACCGAAGGAGAAGGCGTGGACGAGCACCTCCTCGTGGCCCTGGACGCCGAGGCCGAGGAGCGCGTGCCAGACGTCGTGGGTCTGGCGGAAGCGGTGGATCAGGTAGCGGGCGCCCGCGTCCTTGACGAACTCATCAGAGGTCGCGGTGACGTAGACGTCGAGGCCGTAGCGATCGAGGTGGGCGACGTAGGCCCCGCCGAGCGTGCCCTCCGGGAGGCGGCGCAGGGCCGCGAAGTCGACGTGCTCCGCGTCGATCTCCGGGCGGTCGCGGAGGAGCGCCCGGTACTCGGCGTCGAGCGCCGTCGCGCCGCGCTCCGCCCGCTCGGCGAGGCGCGTGAAGAGCTCGCGGCCGGTGATGTCGGCGACGCGGTGGATGTCGTCGGTCCGCTCCGAGTCGCCGAGGACCCGGACGATCGATCGCGCGACCTCGACGAACTCGTGCGCTCGCATGGCGCCGATTGTACCTGTCGCGGGTCGCCGCGGGCGCGCTCGTGCGCGCGCGGGCCGCGTCAGCCGGTCAGGATCCGGTAGAGGGTCTCGAGCGGCTCCGGTGAGCGCCGGCCGTCGTCGAAGACGCTCGCGGTCACGGTCTCGCCGCCCAAGGTGACGATGAAGTGCATCTCCCCGAGGATGAACTGCGTGCGGTGGACGGCGTCGCCCGCCGCGTGCACCTCGGCCGCGCCCGCGCGCAGCGTCGCCAGGGCCTCGGCGTCGAGCTGGGCGGGGATCGAGCGCGACGTCCCGCTGTGGCGGACGCGCCCGCTCCCCAGGTCGGCCTCGACCCACCAGGAGCCGCCGCCCCCGCCGACCTCCAGGCGGAGGCGATCTGCTGCGCGAGTGCTCACCGTCCCGTCATCCTAGCAGCCTGTGGTGACGGGCTGTGGGTCCTCGCGGAGCGATGGTCGCTCCGATAGCTCGGACGACACGCCGCTGGGCTGTACGCAAGTCTCGGCCGGGTGATCGGCGTCGGGCCCCGTGTGGTCTCGCGCAGCAGTCGTCGGCCGAGGGTCCGCAAGTCTCGCCGGGACGAGCTGGGTCGACGAGGCCAAGCGAGCGCGCGCGTCGAGCACTTGGAGAGCCGCCTAGGGCTCGACGCCGTAGAGATAGCGCCACACGGGCATGTACACGTACTCGTTGTTGCCGTCCTTCGGCGACGAGCCGCCGGCCTGGACGGCGACGTGGCCGTTGTCGGTGTCGGCCGAGCTCATCAGGCGGTGCGAGTCGCTGTAGGGCGGCTCGGCGCCGTCGACCGCGGTCGGCTCGCCGACGAGCATCATGTCGGTGAAGGACTGGAGGTGCCCCGGGTGCTGGTTGTCGGCGGTGTGGGTGAAGGCGAAGAAGCGGTCGATCGCCGTCATCGGCTGGCCCTTAAGCCAGGCCTGGCCGCTGTCGAGCGGCCCCGAGAGCATGACCACGCGGTCGACGATCCGGTTCATGCCGATCACCCCCGACGAGCTCGCGCCGTGCGAGATCCCGGAGATGACGATCTTCTCCCAGCGCGGCTGGTCGCCGTCGAGGAAGTACGCCCAGTCGCCGCCCGGGTGCTGCTCCTGGAGGTACTGCAGGCCCTTGACGATCCGCACCTCGGCGCTGTTCTCCGGGGTGATGTCGACGAAGGGGTGGTGGTCGACGCCCTCGAAGGCCTCGAGGCGGCAGCCGCCGATGTTGTCGCCGCAGTTGCCGACGCCGTAGTCCGAGATGTAGCACGGCGAGAAGACGTGGAAGCCCATGCCGGCGAGGACCTGGCCGTGGGCCTTCGAGCCGCAGGTCTGCGGCGCGCCGGCGCCGTGGAGGTAGACGACGAGCTTGCCGAGCGGCTCGACCTGGGTGTCGAGGTAGGCGAGCTGCGTGGCGAGGGCCTGGCTCGCCGCGGCGTCGGCCTCGTCCGGGGTGAACTCGAAGCTGTAGAGCTGCGGGTCGCTGACGTCGACCATCGGCCCGATCTCGCCGGTGGTGCTCGTCGAGGTGTCGCCCTCGCTCTCGCCCGTCGTCGTCGTCGTCGACTCGCCGGTGGTGCTCGTCGAGGTGTCGCCGGAGGTCGAGGTCGAGGTCGAGGTGTCGCCGGAGGTCGAGGTCGAGGTGTCGTCGGTCGTCGCGTCCGTGGTCGACCCGGTGGTCGACCCGGTGGCGGAGGCCGTCGAGGTCGTGGTCTCGGTGGCGCTCGCCTCGTCGCCGCTCGAGTTGCAGGCGACCGCGAGGACGCAGGGGAGGAGGGCGACGAGGACGGAGCGAGCGAGCGCAGAGCGGACCATCGTCGGAGGATCCACCGCGACGCAGATGCGGTCAATCGCCGGCGCAGGGGGGTATAGGCGGCTGTCTTGGGGGGCTCGTCCCCCGCGCGCGCGGAGCTGCGAAGGCCGCTCGCGCGGCGTCGACCTCGGCGAGGATCGACCGCGCGTGCGCGAGGAAGCGCTCGCCTTCGGGGAGGAGCTCGACGCCGCGGGGCGTGCGACGAAAGAGTCGCACGCCGAGCTCGTCTTCGAGGTTACGGATCTGTCGGCTGAGCGGCGGCTGCGAGATGTGCAGGCGACGGGCCGCGCGGCTGACGTGCTGCTCCTCGGCGACCGCGACGAAGTAGGCGATCTGCGTCAGGCTCACCGCGCAAGCGTAGTCGCCCGCGGCGATCGCCGGCAAGCCTCAGATCAAAAAGGTATCGCTCGAGGGGCCGCGAACGATCGCGCTAGATCGAGAACGTATTGGATCGCCGGGGCGCGGCCGCGGATCCTCTGAGCGTGGCGATCACCATCTACGACAGGCGCGCGATCGCGGGGATCCGCAGGGCCTCGCGGGCCGCTGCGGCGACCCTTGCGAGCGTCGGCGCCCGCCTGGAGCCGGGCGTGACGACGGCGATGATCGACCGCTGGGTCCGCGAGGACACGGCGCGTCGCGGCGGTCGCCCGAGCCAGCTCGGCTACCACGGCTTCCCGGCGAGCGTGTGCACCAGCCGCAACGACGTGATCTGCCACGGGATCCCGAGCGACGACGTGGCGCTGCGGGACGGCGACATCGTCAACGTCGACGTCACCACCGAGCTCGACGGCTTCCACGGCGACACCTCGGCGACCTTCTACATCGGGGAGCCCTCCGAGGACGCCAAGCGGGTCGTCGAGACCGCCCGCCGCTGCCTCGAGCTGGGCATCGAGCAGGTCCGGCCCGGCGCCTACGTCGGCGATATCGGGGCCGCCATCCAGGAGTACGCCGAGAGCCAGGGGTGCTCGGTGGTCCGGGACTTCGTCGGGCACGGCATCGGGCGGCAATTCCACATGGAGCCCTCGATCCCGCACTACGGGACCCGCGGCAAGGGTGTGAAGCTCAAGGCGGGGATGGTCTTCACCATCGAGCCGATGATCAACCTCGGCGACTACGAGACGGAGCTCCAGGCGGATCGCTGGACCGTGCTCACGCGCGACAGGTCGCTTTCGGCGCAGTTCGAACACACGATTTTGGTGACGCGCAGCGGAGTCGAAGTGCTCACCACGCGCGGGAAACGCCTCGTGAACAGTGAAGACAAGCCGTGGTCCGCCCTCGGCCCGCTTTCCACCCCCGCCGCGCTTCCCGCCGAGGCCGGCGACCGCCGCGTCGTCAACGGGTAGCGAACAGACCGCGTGACGCCTACGCGTGACCAGGACCCGGCTTCGCGTCTTTTCGCAACCGGTCCGGTTCGAGGACCCACACGTCGTCACCTTCCTCGACGACGGTGATCCGCTCGAGGCTCATCCCGCGGCACGGGCCCTCCACGCAGTACCCGTCATCCGGACGGTACTTGGCGCCGTGGGTACGGCAGAGGAGGTGCTTCCCCTCGCGGTCAAAGTACCTCCCGCGACCCGCGTCGATGGGCACCGGAAGGTGCATGCAGAGATTCACGTAGGCGCGAAGCGTTCCATCCTCGAGCCGGAGCACGAACGCGGAGCGCGGCATGCCGAAATTGCCATCGCTGATCTTCACGGAGTGGGTGGCGCCTGGCACGAGGTCCACCGAACGGCACACGCGGTGCTTCAAGCGTCTTCCCCATGCGGGTCGAACCACACGCGTTCGGCGGGAACACTCACGAGCTCCATTTCGGGGAGGAGCATCGCCGTCAGGGCTTTGCCGTACACGCAACCGGTGTCGAGCCCTGTCGCGAATGGATGCCGCTGGAGCCCACGCACGGCGTCGTGGCCAAAGAGGACGTGCTGCGGCCCCGGCCACACACTCGCCCAGGGAACGCCATCTTCGATGCGCTTCGAAGCCGACCCATCCGGGCGAATCGAGCGCATGTTGATGAGGTCGTTCGGGGACTGGACCGCGGGCGCCACGCCGGGAACGAGCCCCGCATGCACGACGAGGACGTCGAACGCCGGGAGTTCAAGCCAGTCGGGCAGGGCGGCCAGGTACGCCCAGTCATCGTCCTCAAGGGTGTCGACCACCTCCCGGTGCTGCGGCCGCAGTTGGGGAGTGGGCTCTCCCTTCTCCATGGCTTCGCGTGCTCGAAGAACGTGGGCTTCGTGGTTCCCGCGCACCGCCAGCGCCTCCAGCTTGCGCGCGCGGGCGACGACACCCCGCGAATCGGGCCCCTTCGCAACGAGGTCGCCCACGAACACCACGTCGCGTTCGCCCGCATGCCGATGGAGCAGCGCGTCGAGCTCATCCACGCAGCCGTGGACGTCGCCGATAACCAGAGTGGGCTGCACCGGGCGATTGTAGGGCGCTCCGGGGTATTCGCGCGCTCAAATTCGCGCCCAGAAAACGCCAAGGGCGCCGTCCCTTGCGGGGAGGCGCCCTTGCCGTTGGCACTTCGGCCGAGTCTCGAGCTTCCGACTAGGGGAAGCAGATGTCGAACGCGGCGTTGCCGTAGTCGACACAGACCTGCGCCGACGCGGTGGTCTGCAAGCAGGTGTTGATGGCGGACTCGTACTGCCCGCAAGCCGAGAGCAGGCAGCCCTGCGGGTCGGCGTTGGTGGCGCACGTCTGCTGGTTCGAGAGGATGCAGCAGTTGAGGTTACCAACCGCTTCCTGGCAGCCGTTGTTGTAGATGCAGTCGAGCTGCGCCTGGCCGGTGCAGGAGTCGCAACCGATGGCCTGGCCCATGTAGTTGAAGGGGGTGCCGTCGTCCGACGTGAAGCAGCCGTTCACGCAGCTCGAGTATTCCTGCTGCGTGGTCGCATTGGCCGCACAACCGGTGAGGCAGCCGCGGGTGTTCGCGCCGCACACGTCCGAAACGCCAATCTGGCCGAGAATGCCGATGCCGGCAGCCTGGCAGCCAGCGGGCCAGTTCGTGTTGCCGTTGCTGTCGCCGTTGCCACTGCCGTTGTTGTCACCGTTGCCGGTGCCGTTCGTGTTGCCGTTCCCAGCACCACCGTCGGGCGTAAGGATCTGGGGGCCGCCCATGTTGTTGTTGCCGCCGGTGTTGTTCCCGGTGCCACCATCGCTGTCACTGCCGCAGCCGGCGAGCGCGAGCGCGGCGGTAAGAGCCACAAACAAACCAAACTTCTTCATACGGAAACCTCCCTACTACCAACGATTTGCTGCGTCGGGCCGGCGCGACCTACATCGCCTCCGTTCCCGGCGACAGGCGCCGTACCACGGTTGCGCACCCCCCCCAAGCGACTTTTGGCGTAGCCCGGTGGCTAGCGGAGTATTCGCGTGAGCGCCCTCACAGGGGGCACGCGCATCCCCGGACCTCAGCGAGCGCGTTCCGTGCGGCCATCGATCGCGTCGAGCGCGCGGGAGACGGCCTTCGCCGCCTCCTCGATGTCCGCCTCGCCGCCGCCGAGGTAGAGCCGGCCGAAGGCGCCAAATGTAATGACCTCGAGTAGACGCACGTTCGCAGCCTTTTCCGCCTCGTTTGCCGCGATCGCAGCGTAGGCGGCCGGGTGGGTCTCGAGGACGAAGAGGGTTTCGCCTTCGCGGATCATGTCGCCGTGGCGCATGCGGTTGAGGAGCATCTCCTGGTGCGGCTCGATGCCCGTGATGATCTCGCTCGAGACGACCTGGGGCTTCATGCGGGCGGACTCGGTCACGCCAAGCGTGGCGAGGATGGTTTCGCCGGCCTGGCGCACCTCGCCCTGGTCCTCGTGGTGGAGTTCGAGCAGCCCGAATGCGCGCTCGACGATTTGCATGCCGGGGAGCACCCGCGTCGCCTTGAGGGCGACGTCGGTGAGCTGGTTGATGGTGATTCCCGGCGCAATCTCCACAAAAAGAGAGGCCTGGCCCTCAAGGGGTTGAAACCCCGAGGCCACGGTCTGGAGGAAGCCCGTGAGCTGCGGTTGAAGCGAGTCGATGAACGAGAATGCGCGGAGGTCCATGGACGTTCGCGGACTTACCTGCTTGCACGCAGCCGGTCAATGGACCTATGGAACGCGGATGCTGAAAGAAGGTCAGAAAGCCCCCGCGTTCTCCCTCGAATCGTCCGAAGGCGGCAAGGTCGCCCTCAAGGACTTCGCCGGAAAGAAGCAGGTCGTCATTTACTTCTATCCGAAGGACGACACGCCGGGCTGCACCATTGAGGCCAAGGATTTCACCGCCGCGCTACCGCGCATCAAGGCGAAGAACGCCGTCGTCTTTGGCGTGAGCAAGGACAACATCGCGTCGCACTGCAAGTTCCGCGACAAGTACGGCCTGACGTTCCCGCTCCTCAGCGACCCGAGCGCCAAGGTCATCAAGGCCTACGGCGCGTGGGGCAAGAAGAACATGTACGGCAAGATCAGCGAGGGCATCATCCGCTCCACGGTCGTTGTCGGCACCGACGGGAAGGTCGCGAAGCACTTCCCCCGCGTCAAAGTCGAGGGCCACGTCGACGCCGTCCTCGAAGCCCTCGACGGCACGACGCCCACCAAGTCGAAGCAGCCCGCCGCCAAGAAGAAGGCCGCCGCCAAG
>JAGQIT010001493.1:0-319 GCA_020431135.1 Myxococcales bacterium
TCTGCGGCGCCGCCAACAACCCGCTCGCCGCGGAGGCCGACGCCGATCGCCTCGTCCGCCGCGGCGTCGCCTACGTCCCTGACTTCGTCGCCAACGCGGGCGCGCTGATCGACGGGGCCTCGCGGGCGCTCGGCGAGGAGGCGAGGATCCCAGCGCGGGTCGCCGCCCTCCCCGTCCTTGTCCGCGACCTCCTCGACCGCGCCGAGGCCGAGGGCCGCTCGCCGCATCACATCGCGATCGAGCTCGCCGAGCGCCGCCTCGCGGACCTCCGCGACCGGTCGCTCTAGCGAGGTCGCGGACAAGGACAACGGGGCCGCGG
>JAGQIT010001493.1:415-1924 GCA_020431135.1 Myxococcales bacterium
GGACCGCGACGGAGATCAGCGCGGCCTCTCACGCCAGCCGACCTGCGCGTTGCGCGATGCAACGTCGCGCCAGCGGTCGCAACATCTGCGACATCTTCCTCCGGCGAGGGCTAGTAGATCCTTGGCTGAGCGCCGATGCGCAGCCTGGCAGACTTGGCACGGCGTCTGCACATTCTGTCGACGCGCACCGACCCAGCGCAGAGCGAACATGAACGTCCCAACATCAGACCTCCTCGCAGCCCTCGCAGGTGGCCTCACGATCGGCGTCGCGTCGTCCTTCATGCTGATCTTCAGCGGACGCATCGCTGGGATCAGCGGGATCATCGGCGGCCTCATCCCGCCCAAGTCCGGTGACACCGACTGGCGCTTCACCTTCCTCCTCGGCCTCCTCATCGGCGGGTTGGCCCTCCGCCTCCTCTACCCGGCCGCCTTCCCGACCGAGATCCCGACGTCGTCGCTCGGCCTCATCGCCGCCGGCCTCCTCGTCGGCTTCGGCACGCGCCTCGGCAACGGCTGCACCTCGGGACACGGCGTCTGCGGCATCGGTCGGACCTCGCGGCGCTCCCTCGTCGCCACCATCGTCTTCCTCGCCACGGGGATGCTCACCGTCTTCTTCACCCATCACGTCTTCGGAGCCGCGTAATGACCCACCGCAGCGTCTCATTCATCACCGGCCTGCTCTTCGCCGTCGGCCTCGGGATCTCCGGGATGACCCAGCCCGAGAAGGTGATCGGCTTCCTCGACGTCACCGGAGACTGGGACCCGAGCCTGACGCTCGTCATGGGCGGCGCGGTCTTCGTCTACCTCCTGGTCTTCCGCGTCGTCCTCCCGCGCCGCGAGCGACCCGTCGTCGGCGACCGCTTCGGTATCCCCAGCCGCCGCGACATCGACAAGCCGCTCGTTCTCGGCGCCGCGCTCTTCGGCGCCGGCTGGGGGCTCGCGGGGTTCTGCCCGGGCCCCGCACTCACCTCGACGGTCACCGGGATGGTCCCGGTGCTGCTCTTCACCGCGGCGATGTTCGCCGGCATGGGTCTCCACACCCTCTACAAGAACCTGCGCGAAGGCGCATGAAAGCGAGAACGAGATGAAGATCGAAGCTTTCTTCGACAACCGCACCTACACCCTCACGTACGTCGTCTTTGATCCGGAGACCCACGACGCGGTGATCATCGACCCCGTTCTCGACTACGAGCCCGTCGGCTCGAAGATCTTCACCGAGTCCGTCGAGCAGGTCCTCGACTTCGTCAAGCGCGAGGCGCTCAAGGTCCACGCGATCCTCGAGACCCACGCCCACGCCGACCACCTGTCGGGCTCGCAGGAGCTCAAGAGGGCGCTCCCCGGCGTCGAGGTCGTCATCGGCGCGAAGATCACGGCGGTCCAGGACCTCTTCAAGGGCTTCTTCGACCTCCCCGCCGACTTCGCGACCGACGGCCGCCAGTTCGACCGCCTCCTCGACGACGGCGAGGAGATGACCGCCGGGACCATCACGATCAAGGCGATCGCGACCCC
>JAGQIT010001494.1 GCA_020431135.1 Myxococcales bacterium
TCGGCGGGCCGCTCGCGGGCGCGGCGGGCGAGGGCGCGACGCAGGGCCTGACGCAGCGACGCCTGGCCGGTGCCGACGAGGGCGACGTAGGGGGGCAGGGCCTCGGGGGGGAGGATCTCGATCAGGTCGCCGAGGAGGAGCGCCCGGAGATCCTCGCTGAGGTCGCGATCGCCGACGAGCTCGGCGAGGACCTCGGCGGCGGGCGCCCCCTGCTCGCGGAGGAGGATCCGCCAGGGCTCGACGGAGGGGATCTCCTGGCCGGGCGGCGCCGCGGCGGCGCTGCGTCGGAGCTCGTCGGCGAAGGCGCGGAGGTCCTCCGGGCGGCCGAACGCGCCCAGGAGCGCGAGGAGCCGCTGACGCTCGGCGGGCCCGAGGCCGTCGCCCTGCAGGCGGCCAGCGACCAGCGGCGCGGCGATCGTCGGGTGCTCCTCGAGGCGGCCGCGGGCGAGCAGGTAGTCGCGCCCACGGTCCCGCAGGAGCGTGTCGATGTCGGCCTGGGCCTCCGCCTGGGTGTAGGGGGCGGCGGGCGTCTCCGCGGCCGCTGAGGCGCTCTCAGGGGGGCTCGCTGAGGCGGCGGGTGCGACGAGGAGGAGCGCGAGCACGGGGAGCGGCGTCGGCACGGCGCTACCCTGCCACACTTCGCGCGCCCGCGCACCGCCGGGGTCGCGGCTGCGCGTGCCCTGCGTCGAGCCGGTCGACTACTCGCCGAGCATCATCGCCTCGAGCTCGGCGGGCCCGGCGACGTACGAGATCAGCAGCGCCTTGCGATCGCCGGCCCGCGCGAGGTCGAGGCCGCGGAGCATCTTCGCCGTCTCCTCGTCCTCCTCGCCCTCGAGCATCCGCGTGATCAGGTCGACGAGGAGCTGGACCTTGACCGGGTTGTCGGTCGGCATCCGCATGAAGACGCCGAGGTACTCGTGGGCGGCGACGGCGATCTGGAGGCCCTCGGGGCGGGGGAGGAGCGCCTCGAGGAGCTTGCGCCGCCCGCCCTTCTGCTCGCCGAGGCCCATCTGTTGCAGCGCCTCGCCGGTGGTCACGGCGAAGAAGGCGAGGTCCTTCGGCGTCGTGGCGATCAGCTTGCCGACGTCGCGGTTCATCGTCTTGCGGCCCCTGTCGACGGCCTCGGCGATCGTCGGCATCAGCGCGGCGGGGGCGATCGTCAGCTCGTCGAGGTCGAAGCTGGCGATCTCGACAGGGGCGCCCTCGTACGTGTGATCGACGACGACGTAGCGGCGGCTGTCGACGGCCCGCAGGCGCCCGCTCTGGACCCCGTAGGCGAGGTGTTCGGCGAGGTTGGGCAGCATCACGAGGGCGGCGGAGCGCCGCGGGTCGCGGTGGCTCGCGGCGAAGGCGGCGCGGGTCCAGGTCGCGGTCGAGTCCATGCCGAGGGCGTTGGCGACGGCGCAGACCGAGTCGGCGAAGATCGGCGCCCGCTCGGGCTCGCCGCGCTCGGCCTCGCGGGCCTTCTGGCGCTCGGCGTAGCGCTCGCGGCGGGCCGCCTCCTCCTTGCGGATCGCCGCGAGCGCGGCCTGGGTGCTGGTGTTCTCCTTGGCGGCCCGCCGCTGCGCGCGGCGGACGAGCCAGGCGTCGGCGAGCGCGGCCCGGCGGGTGTCGTCGCAGGTCGTCATGAACTCCGGGAGCTCCGGCGGCAGCTGGCGCAGCAGCGGCGCGTGGAGGCCGAGCTGGACGTCGACGTGGCCGATCATGTCGAGATCCTCGGGGAGGTAGCGGGCGCTGTAAGGGAGGTGGCCGGTCCGGCTGCGGCGGCCGCCGGCGGCCCAGAAGCGGCGGAGAACGTCGCGCAGCGCCTCGTCGGCGCCGTCGGTCTCGCGGTAGAGCTTGACCAGGCGGAGGATCGCGTCGGTGATCAGCGCGCGCTCGCGGGTGTCCTCGGCGAGGAGC
>JAGQIT010001495.1 GCA_020431135.1 Myxococcales bacterium
GCGGGCCGTCGCTGGCGCTGGCGCTGGCGAGGGCCGCCGTGACCAGCGGGTGGCCGCGGTAGAGCTGGAGGCGTCCGCCCGCGGCGACGACGGCGGCCCCCCGGCGCCCGCCGTCGGCGAGCACGAGCCCGGCGAGCCAGGTCTCGAGGATGAGGGCGTCATCAGCGGCGCGGACGGCCCGGACCTCGGCGCAGAGGGCGTCGAAGAGGCGGGCCGCCGGGGTCCTGTTCGGCGCCGGCGGGGCGATCTCGTCGAGGCGCGCGAGCACCTCGGGGACGCGCTCGCGGATCGCCTCCGCCACCGAGATCCAGCCGCCCTCGCCGGCGACCAGCGGCGCCTCCTCGAGCTCGGCGACGAGGCGATCGAGGCCGAGCTCGGCGAGCTCCGGCAGCGGCCGGCCGCGGTGGCGCAGGGCGACCTCGAGGAGGTAGGCGCGGGCCCGCCGATCGATCGCGGCAGGCTCCCCTTCCCCGCCGCGGACGGCGACGACGAGCGCCCGGTGGAGGCCGACGTGGGCCGCGAGGAGGTCCCCCTCGTCGATCGCCCCCTCCCCGCTCAGCTCGAGGATCCCCGGGAGAGACGCGCCCTCGACGATCCCGCCGCCGCGCAGCTCGAGGTGCTCGACGACGCTCGCCGCGAGCCAGATCCGGCCGACGCCGCCGGGGAGCGCGGCGCTGCACAGGGCGTCGTCGACGGGGGCGTCCGCCGTCGCCTCCGCGACGCGCGCTGCGACCACAGGCGGCGGTGACGTCGGGGCCGGCTTCGTCGGCGCCGGCGCTGGCTCGCTCGCCTCGAGCCAGGCGTGGAGGCCGTCGATCAGCTCCGCCTCGTCGTCGACCTCCTCGACCTCGAGGAGCGAGAGGACCTCGACGTCCGCGTCGTCGACGATGCGCCCCTCGCCGTCGATCTCGAGCTCGACCTCGGCGAACAGCTCGATGGCCTCGAGCTGCTCGACGTCCTCGACGTCCTCGACGCTGGCGCTCGCCAAGAGGTCGCGCTCCCCGGAGCCGTCGCCGCGGCTGATGACCTCGACCTCGTCGACCGAGACGAAGCTGGCGCTGACCTCCGCGCCCGCGGTGTCCGCCACGAGGTCGACGACCTCGACGCGCTCGATGGTCTCGATCACGGCGCGGAGCTCGGGCGAGCGAGGGGCACCGCGAGGCCGCGGCGTCGGCGCGGGCGGGAGCGTCCTTCGCCGGGTCTTGGCCTCGCGTCGGGCCTCCGCCCGCAGGCTGGCGAGGGAGACCTCGCGCAGCGCCTCGGCGCCGAAGAGGGGCTCGAGCAGGCGCTCGACCTCGTCGCTGCGCGCGGCGATGATCTCGGCCGCGACCGGATCGCGGACGCAGCCGGGCGGCGCGAGGGCGTAGCGGAAGGTCCCGCCGCGGCGCGCCGCCTTGGCGACGAGCGCGGCGAGGGAGAGCGTCGCGCCGGCGATCGTCGGGAAGAGCGGGACGGCGATCAGCTCGCCGAGGCGCCGACCCATGCGCGCGTCGATCCGCTCGATGATCCCCTGGCGGTAGCGCCGGTAGTGCGGCAACCGCAGCGCCCCGTCGCTGACGCAGCGATCGCCGAGGAGCGCCGCGACCTGGCCATGCGGGACGCCGCGGCGGAGCAGGCGGATGTGCTCCTGGATCCGCGCCGGCACCCGATAGACCGCGCGCAGGAGGTCGAGGAGGAGCGCCGCGCCGCGGCTGCGGACCTCGACGCTCGCCTCCTCGCCGTCGCGGGCCGTGACCGCGTCGATCGCGGCGGTCACCAGGCGATCGACGGCCTCACCGACGCGGTCGAGGAGGGCGTCGGTCCGCGGCGACGGCAGCAGCTCGAGGGAGAAGCGATCGATCGTCGCCCGGTCGTCGGTCGCGCTGATCACGAGGCCGAGGTCGAGGCGCTCGCGGGCGACCTCGAAGCCCTCCTTGTGGACGACGAAGAGGCCGCCGCGGCCCTCCGCGCCCGCGGGGGTGAGGCCGACGCCGACGGCGATCCCGTCGGCCGCCGCGGCGATCCGCAGCTCGGCGCCG